>JAUWQC010000106.1 GCA_030611285.1 bacterium
GGGCATGACCGATATGAAGATAACCGGTTACATTAGGAGGCGGTATTACTATACTGAATGGAATTTTTGATTTATCGATCTTCGCAAAAAAATATTTATTTTCAAACCAATGGCAGTAGATTTTCTGTTCAAATGCTAAAGGATTGTATTTACCTTTAATCTCACCAGGCATTTTAAGCTGACTTTTCCTCATCTTTCAAAAAGATTTTTTTGTTTGATCTACCAATTATCTCGGGCTCAGTTTTATTTTCTACAACCTCTCTGGTAATAATACATTTACTTATATCGCTGCGCTCAGGTATTTCAAACATTACATTCAGCATGATCTCTTCCATAATAGCCCTGAGTCCTCTTGCTCCTGTCCCTCTCTGTAAAGCATGTTTTGAAATCTCTCTTAAAGCATCTTCTGTAAATTCCAGGTCAACTTTGTCCATCTTAAACATTTTAATATATTGCTTGACCAGGGAATTTTTTGGTTCAACTAGAATTTTAATCAAATCATTTTCTGTAAGATTAGACAGGGCGCTAACTACAGGCAGCCTTCCAATGAGTTCTGGAATTAAGCCGTATTTTAATAAATCTTCCGGCATTGTCCTGGGAAGAAGCATGTCAATTTTTTCAACTTTATCTGGAACTTTTCCTGAAATAAAGCCAACACTACTTTTATTTATTCTTCTCTCGATTATCTTTTCCAGTCCACTAAACGAACCTCCGCAGATGAAAAGAATATTAGTAGTGTTAATTTGTATAAAATCCTGATGAGGATGTTTTCTGCCTCCATGTGGAGGAACATTAGCTTCGGTTCCTTCTAAAATTTTGAGCAGAGCTTGCTGCACCCCTTCTCCGGATACATCTCTGGTAATTGAAGGATTTTCAGATTTACGGCTAATCTTGTCTATTTCATCCAGATAAATAATACCGGTCTCAGCTCTTTTAATATCAAAATCTGCAGCCTGTATCAATCTTAGTAATATATTTTCTACATCCTCACCAACATAACCTGCCTCAGTAAGCGATGTAGCATCTGCAATGCAAAACGGAACATTTAATATTCTGGCTAAGGTTTGAGCAAGAAGAGTCTTGCCACAACCTGTTGGACCAATTAATAAAATATTGCTTTTTTGAATCTCTGTATCATCCTTGCTTAGCCTGTCTTCATATTTTACTCTTTTATAATGATTGTACACTGCTACAGACAGTATCTTTTTTGCCCTTTCCTGGTCAATAACATACTCATTTAAAATTGAATATATTTCTTTAGGTTTGGGAAGATCCTTGAAGTCAACTTCTCTCTCTTCCTTTAATTCCTCATCTATAATCTCATTACACAAATCTACACATTCATTGCAAACGTAAACTCCGGGTCCCGCAATCAGTTTTTTTACCTGATTTTGAGATTTACCGCAAAAAGAACATTTTAAAAAATCACTTTTTCTTCCGCCATTTGGTGACAAGTTTATACACACTCCTGTTAATATTACTTTTTATAAATAATTTCATCCACTATGCCGTATTCTTTGGCTTCTTTTGCATTTAATATAAAATCTCTTTCGGTATCCTTCGCTACTTTTTTTACTTCCTGACCAGTATGCTTGGCAATTATCTCATTTATGAGACCACGGATTCTCACCATCTCTCTTGCATGAATTTCCACATCAATCGTAGTTCCGGATACGCCTCCTGATGGCTGGTGAAGCATAACTCTCGAATTAGGCAGTATAAACCTTTTACCTTTTCCCCCTGCCAGAAGCAAAACCGCAGCTGCACTTGCGGCCTGACCAATACAAATAGTAGATACCGGAGATTTTATAAACTGCATTGTATCATATACCGCCAGGGCAGAAGTCACAACTCCACCAGGGCTATTTATATATAACTGTATGTCTTTTTGTGGGTCTTCTGCCGCCAGATGGAGCATCTGTGCCATAACCAGATTGGCAATATTATCATCTACAGCTACTCCTAGAAAAATTATTCTTTCTTTTAGCAAACGTGAATAAATGTCAAAAGATCGCTCTCCTCTATCAGTCTGCTCAATTACCATTGGAATTAAATAATTATTATACATTTTTACCATCTCTCTTTTTTATTTACTTTTAACCAGGAGTCCAAAGCCTTTTAGCTTTTTTTTCGGCTCCTGACTTATCTTTATCAGGCGTCAATATATCTTCTTTACCTCTGCTGCCTGTATTTTTCTCCTCTATTACCTTGACACTGTTGATCAGCAAATCAATTATCTTCCTTCTCTTAATAGTCTGGGTTAGGGTCTTATTCCCTTCAGGATTTTCAAAGAATTCTCTGATTTTTTTAATATCCTCTTCTTTTTTATATCTGCTAATGATATTATCTTTTTCTTTTTTTATTTCATCTTCTGAAGGTTCTATGTTCTTCTTTTCCGCCTTTTCCAATGCCTTAAAGATCAGATACTCTTTTACTTCTCTTACTGCTCTCTCCTTGATCTCTTCGTTTAGCTTATCTTCCGTAATATTTATAGCCTTAAGATAATTATCCCTGTTTATCTTCTGCTTCTTTAAACCTTCATCAATCTCTTCATTAATCTGTTTTATTCTATCAGTTACCATCACATTTGGAACATTAGACTTTGTATTGTCCATAATATGATTAAAAATTTCTTCTATTATTTTTTCCCTCCTGGCACTTTCTTTCTGCTCAATCAATCTCTTTTTAATGTTATCTTTAAAGTCATCTGCATCTTTATAGTCACCTAAGTTTTTCAAAAACTCATTATTGATTTCAGGTAATACCTTTTTCTTTATCTCTTTTATAAAAATACTAAAACTTGCCTGCTTTCCCGACAGATCCTTATTTTCAATATTCTCAGGCAATGTAAGTATTACATTTTTCTTGACACCCTTTTTCATTCCGATAAGCGAATCTTCAAACTCAGCAAACAGAGTATTTGAGCCAACTTCTAAGAGATAATCTTCAGCACTGCCGCCTTCAAATGCTTTACCTTCAATTTCACCATCAAAATCCAGTGTAACATAATCACCTTTAGATATTGGCTTTTCGTCTTCAACCGGTTCAAGTAATGCAAAGTTATTTCTGATATTATTTATTTGCCGTTCTAATTCCTGGTCATATACGTCCGCTGAAAGACCAGTAACCTTTATACCCTTATATCCGGGTAATTCTATTTCCGGTTCCAGTTCTAATTCTACTCCAAACCCTAAAGGTAAATCCTCTGCCAGCTGAGTAATTTTTATTTTCGGGTAGTCTATTGGTTTTAGATTAGATTCCATAATTATATCTGGATATAATTCAGAAATTGAAAGACTGGCAGCTTCATTTAGTACATACTGTTTACCAAAATTTGCATCTATTATTTGATAAGGAATCTTCCCTTTTCTAAAACCGGGAATATTTGCTTTTTGAGATATATTTTTATAGGCTTTGCCAATATACTTTTTTAAATAATTATTTGAAATCTCTATATCTAATTTAACCTTATTTAAATCGATCTTCTTCTGGTTTTTTATCTCATAACTCAAGTAAAATCCTCCCTAAACATCGGTAGTAGGTTAGTTCTATTTCAACATTAAGACTCATATTATAATAGAAAATAAATAAAATACAAACCAATCATGAAGACCTATTATGGAGATTTCTAAAAACAGACCTCCCGCGAGAGAGGGGATTTGGTCTTTCGTCTCGCTTTGCTCGCTGCAGAGCCGCAGACTCCTTCATCTAAAGATTCAGTCCGTCTTTTCAAATCCCGTGGACAAAGTTAAAATACGAATTATTATCTTAGATAGGAATATCTTTATCTTTAAATTAAGTTTTGGATATTTATTCTTATTATTCCAATGGAGAGATTTCCTTAAAATATTCAAGGGTAAATCTTGGATCAATAGAACTATAAAAGTCTACTATCAGGTCCAGTTTTAAGCTCAACTTTTCATATTCTTCCACTAACTTAAAAAAATTCCCATCATTTACAAAAATATTTTCTGCAAATGAATTAAAATCATTTTCTAAAGTAGATTGAGCATATTCATATAAAAATCCAACCTCATGCATCTTTGGATCAAATTCTTCAGAAGCCTTTCCCTCTTTTATAGCCCCTGCTCCTCCAGTTTCCTCATCAAAGTAAACGAAATCAGCAGGATTAATCTGTCTCCATTCTGACTCTTTAAATAAATAGTAATAATTTATAAATAGGATACTGGAAAATTCATGGTGAAACTCTTTTTCTATGATTATATCTGAAT
>JAUWQC010000094.1 GCA_030611285.1 bacterium
CTGATAATGTTTGCGAGCAAGCTTCCGGTCAATTTTTATCATTTTTAATTTTTCAATTACAAGATCCTTTTTTCCAAAACGGGATATAATCTCTCCAACAATTTTTTTCTTCACGCCATCAGGTTTGATGATAATCAGGCTTCTTTCAAAGCTATCATCATTAGTATTAAGCATGTTTCCTTTCCCCTAATCCTTACATCCATTCATTTAAGCAACCGCTCCCCATTTACTGAGTAGTCTTGCAATAAGGACAAACTTTCCAGTTTAGACTCAAGGGCTTGCCGCAATTAATACAAGAATTTCTTAATTTCTTTCTGCAGTAAGGACATATTAAAAAATCATCTTTTATTAGACTCCCGCAGGCAGGGCAATTGGATTGTTTGCTATTATCAAGCAGCATCTGCATCCTTTCAATTCCAAGATCCCTTTCAATCACATCTTCTATAAATTCCGGGGGTCTTAATATTAAATATATTATCAATCCCAAAAAGGGTAATACTAGTACAACCAGCGCCCAGAAAACAGCGGAGACTACAGATTCACTTCTGAGTTTTGCATCTCTGTAAGTCCAGTAAACAAAAGCAAGCCAGACAACAATTAAAATAAAAATAAAGCCATAAACAAATCCATAAATGAGATTTCTCCATATAGGACGCTGAAAGAAAGCTACAATATCATTAATATATTCAAATAAATCCATTAATCCTCCGGGTAAAAATTTAATATATTTACAAATTTATTAGTATACCAATATTAAAGACCTTTATTTAACTATATTCTCTAAATTAGTTATTGAACCAGTAATGCATATAATATCATTTCTACCAGAAATTTTTAAAGCAAATTTTATAGAATTTTCTATAGTATCTATCTTATGTACTTTACCTGAAAGGTGGCCTGCGTCTTTTAACCATTCTATTTTCCTTTTCACTACTTTTTCTAATTCACTGGTATCCAGGCTTCTGCTGTTTAAACTTGAGGTTAAAATTAAAGTATCGCTTATGCCTATTATATTTTCAACCATACTTTCATAATCTTTATCTTTCAGGACAGCAAAAATTATTATTTTTTTTCTGTTACTAAAATACCTGTCAACGTCACGTGCGAAATTTTCCACTCCTTCAGGATTGTGAGATGCATCTGCAATTACCAGGGGCTTTTTTCTTATTATCTCAAACCTTCCCCTCACCCGGATACCGGACATACTCTCTTTTATTTTTTTTTCACTTATCTCTTTTTTTCGAGTCCCCAGGTAAAGTTCTGCCAGTACTATTGCCAGAGATAGATTTAAAGGCTGATACTGTCCAACAAGTTTTAGTGGCAGATTTTTATAAACATTCTTTATTCCTTTGATATCAAGCAGCCACCCTTCAAGGCCAAGGTTCACTTTTCTTTGTATGTAAAAATCTTTTTCAAACAAAAAAAGTCTGGAACCAGTATCCTTTACTTTTCCGGTTAAAATTTCCAGGACTTCCCTATCGCAACTTGTAGTTGCAACCAACGCCTTTTCTTTTATAACTTCCACTTTCTCAGAGGTTATTTCTCTTATAGTACTGCCCAACATATCTGTGTGTTCAAGACTCACGCCAGTAAGTCCTACAACCTTCGAATCAGCGATATTGGTGGCATCCCATCTTCCTCCCATTCCTGCTTCAAGCGCCATAACCTCAATACCTTCATTTTCAGCCAATTTGAATGCCATAGCGGAAATTATCTCAAAATGGGTAATTGGGCCGCCCAGGTCCATTTTATTTACTTTCTGGATATAGGGGTATATCTGGTCAAAGACTTCAGTGAATTCTTTTTCTGAAACTTCCTTTCCACTTATCCACATTCTCTCAGTATAGCTGTTTATATGAGGAGAAATATGATAACCGGTATGAATACCATGATAACTTAATATGCCAGCAACCATTTTAGCAGTGGAAGTTTTGCCGTTTGTTCCCACAATATGAATAAAATCAACCTTTTTTTGAGGATTACCCAGAAACTGAAGTATTTTCTCTATTCTCACAAGGCCTGGTTTTATTCCAAAAATAAGGCAGTCATCTAAATATTTGCATACTTGCCTGTAGTTCACTATTTCTCACTTTGGTTACCAGTTGTTATTTACCAGTACTTTCTATTCTCGCTAGTTGATCATTTAATACTTTCAACATCTTATCTGCCTGATAAAGCCTACCCTTTTCCTTTTGAATTATTTCCTCTGGCGCTTTACTGGTAAAATCAGTATTTGATATCTTCTTTTTACTTTTTTCAATGCCTAAATTTACTCTTCTAATTTGATCTTTGATCCTCTTAATTTCTAATTCTATATCAACCAGGTCAAGAATATAAATAAATATATCTATATTCCCTATGGTAGTCTTAATATATCCTTTCTGACTGGTACAATCCTTGAATTCTACTTCACTCGCCTTTGCCAGACTGCAAATATACTCCCTGTTTTTTTCAAGTACATCTTTGCAGCCATCTTCACCAGCCAGCAGGTTAACTTTTACCCTGCTGGCCGGACTTATTTTAAGCTCAGATCTTATTTTTCTTATCTCGCTTATAACCTCAAAAAGTATTTTTATTTCATCTTCAATATCCTGGTTTACCCGGGCCGGTTCAAATTCCGGAAAACTCTCCACCATTATGCTTTTACCCTTATGCGGGATATTCTGCCAGATCTGTTCTGTAATAAAAGGCATAAATGGATGAAGAAGTTTAAGATATCTTTCTAAAACATACCATAATATAAATAATGCATTTTTCTTATCATCATTATCTTTTGGAAAGTAAATTCTAACCTTTGCTGATTCAATATACCAGTCGCAATAGTCATTCCACAAAAAGTTATTAAGCAGCTTTGAAGCAAAAGAAAAATTATATTTCCTTAAGTTTTTTTCAACACCCTTTACTACCCGGTTTAATCTGGATAGTATCCATCTGTCCCAGAAACCCAGGCTTAACTGGTCTATATTTATATTGTCAATATTTCCGCTTTCACTCAAATTTGATATAACAAATTTAGATGCATTCCACAATTTATTTGCAAAATTTCTTACCCCTTCAATCTTCTCGTCACCCAAAATTAAATTTCTTCCAGGAGTAGTTAAAGAGGTTAAAGTAAATCTTAAGACATCAGCTCCATTTTTCTTAATTATACCCACCGGATCTACCACATTGCCCATAGATTTACTCATTTTCCGCCCGAATGCATCATTTACCAGAGGGTTGATAAAAACTTCCCGGAAAGGGACATCCTTTTTAAAATACAGACTCATCATAATCATTCTAGCTACCCAGAAAAAGATAATATCATGGGCGGTAATAAGGACAGCAGTAGGAAAAAAATGCTTGAGATCTTCAGTTTCTTCCGGCCATCCAAAAACTGCAAAGGGCCATAGGCAGGAACTAAACCATGTATCCAGAACATCCTGATCCTGTTCCATATTACTGCCACCGCATTTTGGACATCTTTCAGGGTTTTTTTCACTTACTACCATCTCATGACAATCTTTACAATACCACGCCGGAATCCGATGTCCCCACCAGAGCTGGCGGGATATACACCAATCCCTGATATCTTCCATCCAGTTAAAATATATCTTCTCCCATTTTTTAGGGATTATTTTAACCCTTCCTTCTTTTACTGCTTCTACAGCCGGTCCGGCCAGCTCCTTCATGGATACAAACCACTGCATTGAAATCCGTGGCTCTATTACAGTACTGCACCTTGAGCAAATTCCAATTGATAAAGTGTGAATATTTTTACCCACCAGGTAGTCCTGCTTATCTAAATCGCCTAACACTTTTTGTCTTGCCGTGTTGCGGTCTAAACCCTCGTATTTCCCTGTATTGAAATTTAAGCTTGCATCTCTGTTAAATATATTAATCTCTTCCAGGCCATGTCTTTTCCCAATTTCAAAATCATTGGGATCATGAGCAGGTGTAACCTTGACAGCGCCGCTTCCAAATCCCATATCCACAAAAGCATCTTCTATTAGAGGTATTTTTCTTTCCACTAGCGGGAGATAGACAAATCTGCCTTTATATTTCTTATATCTTTTATCTCGCGGATTTACAGCAACTGCTGTATCACCAAGCATTGTCTCAGGTCTTGTAGTTGAAACGACTATATATTCATCATCACTGGGCTTACCTGTTTTTTTATCAATTAAAGGATATTTTATATCCCACAGACTTCCTTCTTTTTCGATATGTTCTACTTCAATATCTGAAATTGCAGTCTGACACCTGGGACACCAGTTAACCATATAATTCCCTCTGTAAATCAGCCCATTTCTATATAAGGTCACAAATTCTCTTGTGACCGCTTTACAGTACTGACTATCAAGGGTAAATCTTTCCCTTTCCCAATCACATGAGCATCCCAGTAATTTTAATTGGGTTGTAATCCGGCTGCCGTATTTTTCTTTCCAGCGCCATACTTCTTCTACAAACTTTTCTCTTCCAAGCTGAAATCTATTTATATTTTTTTCTCCCAGAGTTTTTTCCACTACATTTTGAGTAGCTATCCCTGCATGATCGGTCCCTGGTACCCAGGTAGTATTATATCCCTTCATCCTCTTATATCTTGCGATTACATCCTGCAGGGTATTG
>JAUWQC010000120.1 GCA_030611285.1 bacterium
GAGTCAGTAGATCTTATATGTGCCCATCCCCCTTATTCAGATATTATTAATTATACACATGATAATCCAAGTGATTTATCGAATTATAAAGTCGATAGATTTTTAGAAGAAATGGGGAAGGTTGCAGAAGAGAGTTACAGAGTTTTAAAAAATAAAAAATATTGCTCGATCCTGATTGGCGACATGAGAAAAAATAAAAATGTTATACCTTTAGGATTTCGTACAATAGAAAAATATATTAAAGCTGGTTTTCAAATAGAAGAATTAATAATTAAAAGACAACATAATTGTAAAACTACAGGTTTCTGGTATACAAATAGCATCAAGTATAATTTTTTACTTCTAGCACATGAATATCTGGTAGTATTTAAAAAAATAAAAAATATTAAAAAGCAAAGCAAAATAAATAAAAAGATTAATTTTATAAATATAAGCAATATAAAAATTGATAAGAATATTAAATTAGAATCGAAAACTGTTTGGATATTCAATCAGGAGAATTGGTTAAATAATACTATTTCAAACTTGATAAAAAGATATTCTAGTAAAAATTATCATATAGATAGTATAGGTAAAAATATTAAAAATAACTTGGAACTTTTAATTCTTTCTTATAATGAAGAATTAGTAAATAAAATAGATTTAATTAAATATAAATTAGGAAAAGACGGTATTTTGGCAGTTATTTGTGAAGATATTCGATTAGATAATAATAGAATTTTTCCAACAGCAATAGAAGTTGAGAAAGAATTAGACAAATTGGATGAATTTTCCATAAAAGAACTAATTGTTGTTTCTATAGAAAATGGCGAAATAATTAACGATATAAATAATCTAAGGATAAGCCATAAATATATTCTATTATATAAAAGAAATTAGCTGATATTTAAAATGATTAAATTGACAAATTAAAGAAGAAGGAATTGAATGGCAGACGATGCATCCTGGGAGAAAATATTTAATGATTATGGGATTTTAAACCATAGCTTTAATAGGTCACCATATGCTATATCCGCAGAGCAGATAAAAGCTTCCTGTCAGGATTTTAAGAAAGTAGCACAAAAAGAAGTGCGTATTTTATGTAAGCAAGATACGAGGGAATCAAGACCGAAAATTTTTAAAAAAAACAATTTGTTTTTACTTCCGGTTAAAAATGGCCATTACAATATTATAAAAGGTGAAGGGTATGTAGATGTACCAAAAATTCAAGATGAAACCATTATTTATAAGTCAAAGCTAAATTATAATTTAGATTCTTCAAAAATTGGTAATTCTGAAATGCAGCATCTTGATTTTGCTTATGCATCCAGCCTTATCAGAACTTTTCTAGAAGATGAATATTTGGTATTAACTATTAGGGGTAGGAAATATACTCCCAGGTTTAGTTTTTATGTTAATAATCAGCTAATAAATGTTTCCAGTGTGCAAACTGAAGTTGATGCAGGTTATGAGAGTAAGGATAAAATTGTTTTAATAGAAGCTAAAAATTCTAAAACTGCCAACACTATAATAAGACAATTATATTACCCTTTCAGGCAATGGCAAAGTTATACAGATAAAAAAGTGCTGACATTGTTTTTTGAAAAAGAAAAAGATACATTTTCAATTTGGCAATTTGGATTTACTGATATTAAGAGTTACAATAGCATAAAATTAGTAAAATCAGGAAAATATAAAATCCTGTCTTAGACCTGTAACTTCTACCTCAATTTTAATTCTCAAAAGAGTACTTCAAGAAGTAATAAAGTCTTTTCTATCTGAAGATTTGGATATTCAAATAGTAATAATTTTCAAGCTCCTAAATTGTTTCTAACATGTTAAGTGGAAAGCACATACCACCCTGTCTTTTTTTTCCAGTTTATTATATGCATCAACTGCCTCAGCTGTTTTTTTAATTATAAATCTAATCCCAAGAGACTTTAATTTATCTTTTACCTTCTGGTCAACCTTCATAAGCCCGTAAGCGCCAGTTCCTATTATCAACATTTCGGGTTTGTACTTTAATATCTCTCCGATATCTTCATCTGATAACAGGTGCCCACTTTTCCGCCACCATCTCGAATTAATCTTATCGGGGAAAATGATAACATCCGATCTGTAATTCTTACCATCTATAGTTATGTTACCAAAACTATATGAATTTATAATCATGATATTGTTACCTTATTATATATTAACATTTATCCTGGAAATGGTAACTTATCCTTTTTTACATTCTCTTTAATTATTTCAAGTAAATCTTTCTTCATAGTTTATTACAATATTATAAACTCACGAACAAAAAAAGAGTAATTTTAAGTTTTTTTTAGTATACAATGTGTCTAATATAGGAGTTCACCATAAATAATATTTATGGTATCTTATATAAAGAATATTATAAGATTTTAACTCAGGATAACGGCAATGATTATTTTAGACAACATAAAATTAGACATACCTGAAGATATTGGTGGAGATTTTTTAAATAAGCTGATGGGCGGAAGGTCGAATCCACATCTTGAAAAACTGCTTGAAGAAAAACGCAAAATTTGTGTTGAAAATATCCATCCAAAAGCAATTTATAGGACATTTGAAATTGAAAAAGTAAAAGGTAATTCAGTATATTTTAAATCAGGCTATATTTTTAATGGTCCTAATATTTCTAAAATTTTGACCGGTTCTGAGATTACTATAATCTTTATATTCACCCTGGGAAATAAAATTGATGAAATTATAAAAGAAGGAAATAAGTTAGGGGATACATTAGCAACAATAGTGATGGATGCCATATCCACAAGTATGTTAGGAACACTTGGAGAGTATGCTGGTAATATAATTAAGAAAGAAGGAATAAAATATGAGAGCTGGGGCTCAACCTGTACTTATTCTCCAGGACAGTATAAATGGACTATCGAAGAGCAAAAAGAGATTTTTAACATGGTTGAAGGTAGTAGAATTGGTGTAAAGTTAAACAAAAGCTTTCTCATGGTCCCTTTTAAATCTATATCCGGGGTGTATGGTTTTGGACCTAAAGATAAGATTGATAAAACCAGCGTTGCCTGTGATATTTGCCCCAGGAAGAATTGTATCAGTAGAAATTAGAACCATTGACTTAAGACTTCTTCCCTGCAAGCTTTTTATTATTTTCTTTACCTTTTAGGATGTCCACCTTTTCTTTCAAAGCAATGTTAGAAAGTTCAATAAGTCTATCGTGGGGGCATGCTTCGATACATTTTCCGCACAGGGTACACCTGGTAAAATCAAATTCCGGAATAGCCTTTTCTTCATTCCAGATTATAGCCCCGTTTTCACAAGCCCTGAAGCATTTTTTGCAGTGCAGACATCCTTTATCACATTTTTCTCTGCCAGGAATATTTTTTAAAGATTCATAACTGCATAAATACACTATATTGGCATTTGCAGGCACAAGCTGAATAATTCCTCTTGGACATTCTTTAACACAAAGACCACACCCTGTACACTTATCAGGGTCTATTACCGCCACATTCATTTCTTCATCAATAGATATGGCATCATTGGGGCAAACTGCCATGCAATCACCAAGTCCAAGGCAGCCATAAGGACATTTTTTATACCCATCAAGCAGCTCTGCTGCAGCTCTGCATGTTTTTATACCGGAGTAATTGCCAATCACACTGGAATTTCCATAACATCTAACCACTGCCTTTTTATTTATTTTAGAAGGATCCACTTCAATATCCAGTATTTTTTCCAGATCTTTAAGCATCCCCGGTTCCTGAAGTATGGTAGCGCAGGTATTGGAAAGAAAAGTATTCTTATCCTTTGCCAGTGCCCGGGCATAGGCAAAGCATCCGGGAAATCCACAGGCGCCGCAGTTTACCCCTGGAAGATGCGCTAAAATCTCCTCA
>JAUWQC010000260.1 GCA_030611285.1 bacterium
TGACCTAGTTAATTCTAGCGTAGGAAAGTAAATACTTTTATATAATTAAAAAAATACAAAGTATTTTTAAAAACTACCGATTTTACCAGGTCGGTAGTTTTTTTATTTTTATGGTAGTTTTTAATACTCCTTGAAATGGGAAGGGAAATTTTATGAGCATATCAGAGACTTTAAGGAAAATAGAAGAACAAAGACCACTAGTGCACCATATAACAAACTGGGTAACAATTTATGATTGCGCGAACATAGTAAGAGCCATAGGTGCCTTACCGGTTATGGCGCACGCAATAGAAGAAGTTGAGCAAATGACTTCCATATCCAGCGCTCTTGTTTTAAATATTGGAACCCTGACCGTAGATTTAGTGAAATCAATGATTTTAGCAGGTAAAAAAGCAAATGAAAAAAACATTCCTGTAATCCTGGATGCAGTTGGAGCCGGCGCAACAGACTTAAGAACAAATAAAGCAACAGAAATTTTAGAAAAAGTAAAAATTTCAGTTCTTAAAGGAAACTCTTCAGAGATTGGAACAATAGCCGGAGCAGAGGCAGAAACAAAAGGGGTAGAAGCAATATCAGTAAAAGGAAATCTGGTAGAAATAGCAAAAAAATTAGCAAGTAAAAAAAATCTCACTGTTGTAATAACTGGAAAGGAAGATATTATATCAAATGGAAAGGATACCTATATTTGTAAAAATGGTAACGACATGATGGGCAGTTTTGTTGGTTCAGGCTGCATGGCTGCCTCGGTAATAGGAACATTTGCCGCTGTTGAAAAAGATTATGCACTAGCTTCTACAAATGCTCTCTCTTTTATTGGTATAGCTGGTGAACTGGCAGCAAAAACAGCTAGAGGTCCAGCTTCTTATAAAAATATTTTCTTTGATGAAATTTTTAACCTTGATAAAAACAAAATAGAAGAAATGATAAAAATAGAGAAAAGGGAATAAATGAAAGAAAAGCTAGAAGATATGGATTTATACTTTATAACTGACTCCAGGCTAACCAGAAAAACTATCCTGGAAGATGTTAAGTCCGCTATACGAGCAGGGGTTAAAATAATTCAATATAGAGAAAAAGGAGAAAGTATACAAGATATGATAAAAGAGGCAAAAGAAATAGGTGAACTTTGTAAAAAAAATAACGTTCTATTTATAATGAATGATAGAGTTGATATTGTTTTAGCAGTAGATGCTGATGGAGTCCACCTCGGTAATAAAGATATGACCTACAGCATTGCCAGAAAAATACTTGGAAGTAAAAAAATTATCGGATTAACTGTACATAATATTAAAGAAGCAGTAGAAGCTGAAAGGATTGGCGCAGATTATATAGGAGTAAGTCCAATCTTTGAGACAAAAACTAAACTGGACGCTGGTAGACCAGGAGGACTTAAGTTAATTAAAGATGTAAAGAAAGCAATAAAGATTCCTTTTGTAGCTATTGGCGGAATAAATGAAAATAACATTGGAAGTGTAATAGAAGCAGGCGCAAAATCTGTTGCAGCAATTTCAGCCATAGTTACTAAAGACAACGTGGAAAAAGAATGTAAAAAATTAAGGGAGGTTATTACAGGTGACTCTATTAAGTAAAGCCGGGTCCGGCAAAATAACAAAAGAAATGAAAATTATAGCAAAAAAAGAAGGGGTTGATTCTGAATATATAAGAAAGAGCATAGCAGAAGGTATTATTGT
>JAUWQC010000252.1 GCA_030611285.1 bacterium
AATATCAATAACCGGTAAAAGTATTTATTTTGATAGATAAAACTATATTAATTTTCAGGATCTTTTAAAAATTATTTTTTGTTAAAATTATTACAAGTTATTCAATATTAACGAAATTAGGTTATAAAAGGGGTCTTAATCGAACAAATTAATAGTATAGTATTTTAGCGAGTAAATTCTTAACTAAAATAGAAAAAAACAAAAAAATAAATGAAAATAATAAAAATTACAAATAAGAATTAAAAATTGAAGTTTATGCATACAACTTTGAAATACTTTAGATGGAAAAAAAATAATCTGATGGATATGTTTAAGGAAACTTCCAATCAGTTTTATTATATAATAAAAACAGAAAGGAAGGACCAAAGAATGGCTAAAAAAAAGACTCGTTTAGATTTCATAAAAATGAAAAAGGAAGGAGAACAAGTAGCCTGGGTAACTGCTTATGATTTCCCTACTGCTTCTTTTGTTGAGCAAGCCGGTATGGATATGATTTTAGTCGGTGATTCCTTAGGGATGGTAGTATTGGGTTATCAAGGTACAGTCCCGGTTACCATGGCGGATTGTATCTCTCATTGCCAGGCAGTCCGACGAGGAGCACCAAACACTTTTTGTATAGGAGATATGCCCTTTATGTCTTATCAAATTTCCGATCAGGAAGCAACAAGAAATGCCGGGCGTTTCTTGAAAGAGGCGGATATGGATGCCGTAAAACTAGAAGGAGGGATCAGAGTCTGCAGTAAAATTAAAGCCATAGCCGATGCCGGAATTTTAGTGATGGGTCATATTGGCTTAACCCCTCAGAGCTCAGGCCAGTTAGGTGGGTTTAAGGCTCAAGGTAGAGATGCAGAAAGTGCCCGGGAATTAATTAAAGATGCCCTGGCCATCCAGGAAGCCGGCGGTTATGCTCTTCTCTTAGAGGCTGTTCCTCCAGAATTAACAGTCTTTATTGCTAAAAAGCTGACTATTCCAGTCTACTCTATTGGGGCAGGGGGCCCCTGTGATGGGCAGCTATTAATCTGTGGAGATATGTTGGGCCTGTTCCAAGCCTTTACGCCAAAATTTGTCAAGAAATATGCCAATGTTGCTGAAATAGAAACCAATGCTTTTAAAGAATATGTTAAAGAGGTAAAGACTGGCGCTTTTCCTACTGATGACCATGCCTATCATATTAAAAAAGGTAAAGAAGAGGAATTTTACGAGATGTTAAAGGAGTTTGAATAGTAAAAAAAGTGTTTATAAATAGGAATAGAGACCCATCCCCTCACTGGTGTTACCAGTTTGGCAGTGAAAAATAGAAAAGGCTATCTTCTTACGGACTGCAAGACGGATCATGGATGGTTATGTATATGTTAAGAAGTCCAGAATTAAATAATAAAATTAATTTAGGAGGGAAATGAATATGGAAACTTCAAAACACACGAAAATGATTATTGATTTTATCTGCGACACCCAATATGAGGATATCCCTGAGGAAGTGATTGCAAACGCAAAAGGCCGGATCCTGGATACCATTGGTGTTACTATTAAAGGCGGTACGGAATCCGTAGGCACCATCATCAAAGAATTCATCAAAGAGTATGGTGGAAAACCAGAAGCTACTGTAATCAATTTTCAAATGAAGACAGATGTTTTAAATGCTGCTTTTGCAAACGGCACGCTGATGCATGCAATAGATTTTGATGATCATTTCATTCTTTCTCATCCTTCAATTGGCGTATTACCGGCACTTCTGCCTATCGCAGAGAAGGTACAAGCTAGTGGCAAAGATATAATT
>JAUWQC010000007.1 GCA_030611285.1 bacterium
TGCTCGAGAAAATCCCTTAAAATCCCACTCCTGTTTGGATTTCTCAACTTTCCTAGAGTCTTGTATTCTATCTGCCTGATTCTTTCCCGTGTAACTCCAAATTCCCTGCCCACTTCTTCCAGTGTTCTGGGGTGCCCATCCTGCAGTCCGAATCTCAGCTGGATAACTTTTCTTTCCCTATCATTTAATGTATTTAAAACCTCTTGAAGCTGTTCCTGGAGCATGGTGAAAGAGGCTGCATCAGAAGGCGCTTCAATTTCCGAATCCTCTATGAAATCCCCCAGATGGCTGTCCTCTTCTTCTCCTATAGGAGTCTCAAGAGATACCGGTTCCTGGGATATTTTCATGACCTCTCTTACCTTCTCCGGAGAAAATTTCATTTTCTTTGCAACTTCTTCCGGGGTAGGCTCTCTTCCAAATTTTTGCAGAAGCTGTCTCTGTGTTCTTATTAATTTGTTTATTGTTTCTACCATATGCACAGGGATTCTTATAGTCCTTGCCTGATCAGCTATAGCTCGGGTTATGGCCTGCCTTATCCACCAGGTGGCATATGTAGAGAATTTATAACCCTTTTTATAATCAAATTTCTCTACCGCTCTTATAAGTCCCAGATTGCCTTCCTGTATCAAATCCAAAAAGAGCATTCCTCTGCCCACATATTTTTTGGCAATGCTTACCACAAGCCTTAAATTGGCTTCGACCAGCATTCTTTTAGCTTTCATATCGCCTGCTTCAATCTTCTTGGCAAGATGAACTTCTTCAAAAGCAGTCAGAAGTCTTACCTTTCCAATTTCTTTAAGGTACATCCTGACCGGGTCATTTGTAGGAGATTTTATGGTTAAATCCAGTTTTTTAGTAAAAATTTCCCCTTCATCTTTTTTACCAGGGCTCCTGTTGTCAATGTTATTATCTTCTTCACTTACAATCTCTATTCCCAGATTCTGAACGACATCATAAATATTTTCAATTTGCTCTTTGGAAAGTTCTATATCTGAAAGAGTTTCAGCAATCTCTTCATTAGTCAGAAGTCCATCAGCTTTACCTTTGCTGATCAGCATTTTCACTTCTTCTAACTTAAACTCTGACCCTCTCTTCATGTTAAATTCACCTCTAAACTTAAAGTATTCTCAAATTCATTTTCTCTTTTTCCAGTTCTATTAATCTCCGGTACAGTTCATCATACTTACTGGCTGCTTCTTTGTTTTTTATATCACTGCCCGCATTTTTATTTTTCTCATATTCTATCATCTTTTTCCTTATTTT
Source organism: bacterium (assembly GCA_030611285.1). Taxonomy (GTDB): domain Bacteria; phylum Actinomycetota; class Humimicrobiia; order Humimicrobiales; family Humimicrobiaceae; genus Hydromicrobium. The sequence continues at coordinate 1,264 of JAUWQC010000007.1, forward strand.
CTCAATTTCTTCAGAAATACGGATTCCTTTTAAATTATTGATGATTTCGTTACTTACCAAACTAATATTCTGGTTCTTAAAATGAGACTCGCTAAATAAAATATAATTATATAATTTTTTCACATCTTCATTTTCTATTGCCCCTGACGTAATTTTTAATGGAAAGTTTACCTTCTTATTATCCTCTCTTACTCTTGAAATCTCATTTCTTATAATCAGATAAAGTTGCCTGGTATCCTCAAACCTAAAATAATCAGGACCGAGACTTAAAAGTTCGTCAATTCTATCTCCCAGCCCATTTATTACCAGTTTTAACGCCTCTACTTCTATTCTTTTTAAGGGAATGATATTTTCATTTACAGACTCTTTTTTTTCGATATCGTAATCCTTATCCCAGCGTACAGCCCTCTTTTTATGATCATACTCTTTCTTTAACATCTCTTCCAGAAGCAGGCTTTCCTTAAGATTCAACTTTTCAGCCACATTCTTTATACACTCCCCTTGAATAATGCTTGAAGAAAGAGTGGAAATAAACCTTATGAGATGATCACTTGCTTTCAGCTTTCCGGCCAGACTGCCTATATTATATTTTTTTATAATTGCATCAATGGTAAAATCAATAATGTTTACAGCATTTTTAATTTTCGTAGCAAAGATTTCTTTGCCCTTTTTAAATATAAAATCAGCAGGATCATATCCCTCTTCAAGTATCGCTACCCTGATATCTAAATTATTTTCATAATACAGATCAAGTTGCTCATTATACTCTCTTAATCTTTCAACTCCCTTAAGGGAAGCGTTCATACCAGCTGTATCACTGTCAAAAACCAGCACAATATTTTTTGTAAACCGCCCTAAGAGCTTTACCTGGTCTGAAGTAAGAGCAGTACCCAGACTGGCAACCACATTTTTTATCCCGGACTGATACAGGGCCATTACATCAGTATACCCTTCAACTATAAGCACTTCATCTTCTTTTACAATATGATTTTTGGCCTGAAAAATTCTATATATATTTTTACTTTTAGAATAAAGCCTGGTCTCTGGAGTGTTTATATACTTTGCTTCCTGGCCGCCGGTTTTACTCATAGTTGAGATAACTCTTCCTCCAAAACCTATTGTTTTCCCCACTATATCCTCAATAGGAAACATTATCCTGCCTCTGAACCGGTCATATATCTCACCTGAACCCCTATTGCTTTTAATAGCCAATCCACACCCTATCATTTCTTCAGGCTTGTACCCTCTTTTTTTAGCAAAATTTGCAAAACTATTCCAGCTGTCCAGGCTGAACCCAACTTCAAATTCCTTCAACGTCTTTTCGTCAAAACCTCTATTCTTTAAATAATTTAAAGAAGGCAAACCCTTTTTGCTGTTAAAAAGTATGAAATTAAAATACTTTTTAGCGAGCTCATTTAATTCTACCAGCCTGCTTTTTAATTTTGATGACTCTTTAGAACCACTGTAATTATACTTTAAATTGTAGCCAATCTTTTTTGCCAGAAATTCAATCGCTTCTATAAACTCTATATTTTCAATCTTCTCTACAAAGTTTATTAAATCGCCACCTTCTCCACACCCAAAGCAATGATAAAGCTGCTTTGAAGTATCAACAGTAAATGATGGAGTTTTTTCTTTATGGAAAGGACAGAGACCGGTATAATTCCTGCCAGTTTTTTTAAGTTTCACATAATTTGAGACAACACTGTAAATATCGGCTTTAGATTTTAATTCCTCTACTTCGCCCTCTTTTAAACTTCTGCTCATTTCTCTTTTAAACACAAAAATATAATAATTAATATATCTGGCAAAACTTCTTCTGGCAAAACTTCCGGGAAATAAAAAAACAAATTATTCTAACTGCATAAATGAAATAAACTTATATTTATTTTACCACTAACATATTATTTATTAGAGGGGTTCACCCTATATTTCTAAATATTTAGGAAATCTTAATATATTTTTTATTCTTCACTCTTTATTGCCGCATGTGCAGCAGCCAGCCTGGCAACCGGAACCCTATATGGTGAACAGCTTACATAATCCATCCCTACCATATGACAGAATTCCACTGAACTCGGGTCACCTCCATGTTCACCACAGATACCAATCTTTAAATTTTTTCTTGCTTTCCTTCCCTTTTCCACACCCATTTTAATTAACTGACCCACACCGTTCCTGTCAATAGTAGCAAATGGATCTTTTTTCAAAATTCCTTTTTCTATATAGTCAGGAAGAAACTTGCCGAAATCATCTCTTGAAAATCCGAAAGCCATCTGGGTCAAGTCATTTGTTCCAAAGCTAAAAAATTCAGCTTCTGTTGCAATTTCATCAGCAGTAACACAGGCCCTTGGAATCTCAATCATTGTACCGACTTTATAGTCAAATTTCAGATTCTCTTTCTTCATTATTTCGTCAGCAATCTTAATAATCTGGTCTTTTAAAACCTTTACTTCCATTACATCTCCAACCACTGGAATCATTACTTCAGGTTTTACTTTATAGCCCTCTTTGGTAAGCTCAACAGTTGCTTCAAATATGGCCCTGACCTGCATATCGAGAATCTCAGGATATGTAATAGAAAGCCTGCATCCTCTGTGTCCCAGCATTGGATTAATTTCATGTAGAGAATTAACAGTTGCTTTTAGTTCATCAAATTTTAAACCCAGCTCTCCGGCTATTTCTTTGATATCTCTATCTTCATTAGGCAAAAATTCATGCAGGGGCGGGTCTAAGAGCCTTATAGTCACAGGTAGATTATTCATTACCTTAAAGATTTCCATAAAATCTTTTTTCTGTATTGGCAGAAGCTTTGCCAGGGCTTTCTCTCTTTCTTCCTTGCTTTTGGCTACTATCATCTTTCTTACAGCTTTTATTCTATCTGCTTCAAAGAACATATGCTCTGTTCTGCAAAGACCAATGCCTTCTGCTCCAAAATTCAAAGCGACTTTAGAATCATTAGGAGTATCGGCATTTGCTCTTACTCCAATTTTCTTGTAATCATTAACCCAGCTCATGAATTTTTTAAAATTTTTCCCTATTTCAGGATCTACTACCGAAATTTTACCTTTAAATACTTCTCCTGTTGAACCATCAAGTGTAACCCAGTCGCCTTTATTTACCCTGCTGCCATTTACTTCAAAATATTGTTTATCCTCAAATACTTTAATGTCTTCCGCACCAGCAACACAGCACTTACCCATACCCCTTGCAACAACAGCGGCATGCGAAGTCATTCCTCCTCTTGCAGTTAAAATTCCCTGAGCTACTGCCATACCCTGAATATCTTCAGGAGATGTCTCTGTTCTCACCAGAACCACATTTTCACTCTTGGCTTCCTCGACAGCTGTGTCTGCATCAAAAACCACCTTGCCCAATGCCGCTCCGGGTGATGCCGGCAACCCTTTGGTAAGTAATTCCGCATTCTTTTTAGCTTTTTTATCCAGCTGTTTATGCAGCAATTGATCAAGCATTTGGGGCTCTACTCTGGTTACAGCAGTCTTTTTATCTATATATCCCTGATCCACCATATCAACTGCAACTTGAAGTGCTGCAGCTGCTGTTCTTTTACCGGTTCTGGTCTGAAGCATATACAATTTTCCTTTCTGAATGGTGAACTCAACGTCCTGCATATCCTTGTAATGTTCCTCTAATTTCTTTCGTATATCAATCAGCTGCTTGTAGATCTCAGGCATTTCTTCTTTCAACTTAGAAATATGCTGTGGGGTTCTTATTCCCGCAACCACATCTTCACCCTGAGCATTCATCAGATACTCGCCATAAAACTTATCCTCACCAGTTGCCGGATCTCTGGTGAACGCTACGCCGGTTCCTGAATTTTGCCCCATGTTTCCAAACACCATAGCCTGCACGTTTACTGCGGTACCAATATTGTGAGGAATATCATGAAGATTCCTGTAAGATACAGCTCTTTTGTTATTCCAGGAATCAAATACTGCGTCAATAGCCATCTCTAGCTGTTCTCTGGGATCCTGAGGAAAGTCTTTTCCTTTAGCTTCTTTGATTATTTTTTTATAATCCTCCACAAGTTCCTTCAGGTCTTCCGCAGTTAGCTCAGTATCAAATTTTATATTTTTCTTATCTTTTTTTGATTGAAGCGCCTCTTCAAACTTATCATGTTCTACATCCATTACTACATTGCCAAACATCTGAACGAACCTTCTGTAAGAATCCCAGCAAAATCTTTCATTTTTTGTCTTTTCTATTAATGCTATTATAGTTTTGTCATTTAAACCCAGGTTTAGTACAGTGTCCATCATACCGGGCATAGAAATAGCTGCTCCAGATCTAACAGAAACCAGAAGTGGATTTTTTTCATCTCCCAAAACCATCCCCATTTTTTCTTCTAATTTTTTTAGATTTTCCTTAATTTGATCTTCCAGACCTTCAGGATACCTTTTACCCAGATCGTAAAATAGGTTACAAACTTCTGTAGTTATGGTAAAACCATAAGGTACGGGTAAACCTATATTGGTCATTTCTGATAGATTCGCGCCCTTTCCTCCCAGAAGTTTTTTCATCTCTTTTTTACCTTCGCCGAAAAAATACACATATTTTTTTAAAGCCATTCCCTACTAATTCCTTCCTCCTATTAAATTACTAATTCCATTTTGGATTTGTAAAAAATTAAATCGAATTATGATACCAAAAAAAATAAAAAAAAATAAGAGCAAAATATTTTAAAAAGATTTTATATGTTGCTGCCACTCTCTACAGCCAATCTTGAAAAATCTGCAAGCATTAAGTAAAGATCAACTGCTTTTTTAATCAAATTAACCCTATTGGATCTAACTTTTTTGTCTTTGTCCATAACCAGGACCTTATCAAAAAACAAATCCACAATTTCTCCAAATTCATAAAGTTCAGCAAGAACTGAAGCGTAATTTTTTTTACACATAAGATCCTTTATTGCTTTTTCCTTCTTATTAACAGATGAAAATAATCTTTTTTCATATTCTTCCTTGAAGAGTTCCTCATCAACTTCCTCAAATTCTTTTTTATCTATTATATTTTTACATCTAATCATAGGAAATGAAATCTTTTTTATATCTTCACTTCCGATAAATTCTTCCATAGTCTTGTATCTTAAATCAATATCTAAAATAGAGCAGCATCCCGATCCTAAAATTGATTCCAGAATATCCAATCTCTTCCCTTTTTTCTCCAGTAAGAACCTGTATCTTGCAATAATAAAATCTTTAATCTCGGCGCTAATCTTCAAATCATTTATACCCTTAAAATCAAAAGATTTTTGATAGAGGTTCTGATTGTAACTTATTAAATCGGTTAGATCAAAATCATATTTTCCTTTTAGTATCGAAAGTACGATACCGGAAGCTTTTCTCCTTAATGCAAAAGGATCTTCAGAACCGGAAGGCATTTTTCCTGCCAGAAACATCCCGGTTATAGTATCAATTTTATCAGCAATAGATAATATTAAGCCTACATCCGTAGACGGAAGGATATCAGCGGCAAATCTAGGAAAGTAGTGTTCAAAAATTGCTTTTGACACTTCACTTTTTTCTCCTTTTTCCCTGGCATACTGACGGCCAACTACTCCCTGAAGCGCCGGAAATTCTACTACCATATTTGTAACCAGGTCACATTTACAAAGCATACTTGCTGCAGCTAAATAGGAAGAGACATCATCCTTTTCATATAGCCCGCTGCACCCTGATAATCCGGCAATATAGGCGCTGACCTTTTTAAGCCTTAAAGCTTTATCATACATACTGCCAAGATTTGAAAAGAAAATCACTCCTTTTAATTTATTCGTCCAGTAGTTGAAATCATGCTTCCTGTCTTCTTCATAAAAGAATGCAGCATCACTAAGCCTGGCTTTTAAAACTTTTTCATTTCCTTTCTTTATTTCATCATTATCTCTTATTCCGTTCTGTACAATTAAAAATTTGGTGCTGACATTCCCGGATTTATCTAAAACTGCAAAATATTTCTGATGGTGCTGTATTGCTTCTACAAGTAATTCTTTTGGAATATAAAGAAACTCCCCGGGGAAATTTCCTACAATAGTATTTGGTATCTCAACCAGATTTACCACATCATTAAGTAAGTTTTCATCCAAAACAACCCTGTAGTTACCTTTCCATTCTTTTTCTTCCAGCTTACCTATTTGATTTAATATTAATTCTTTTCTTTTTACATCATCGGCTATTACTTTTCCTTTATCCTGAAGCAGCTTAAAATAACTTCCGGCATCCTTTATAGCAATGGGTTCAGGATGAAGTGTGCGGTGCCCAAAAGTAACGTTTCCTGAATTTAAATTTGCAATGCTAAATTTTATTATCTCATCATCATATAAAGCAAGAATCCATCTTATGGGACGGGCAAATTTAATATCATAGTCTGCCCAGGTCATCTGTTTGCTGAAGGTTAAATTGAGTATAGTACCTTTTAGTATATCCGGCAGGATATCTACAGCTTTTCCCCCCTTTTCTATAATCCTTTTTCCCAGATATAAACCCCTGCCTTCAATTTCAATTTCCTCAAGGTCGGAAACTTTCATATTTAAGCTTTTGGCAAAACCTTCAGCAGCTCTGGTGGGATTGCCCTCTTTATCAAATGCAACCTTCAGGCGAGGACCGGTAACTGTTTTTATTTTAGATTTTTGAAGTTCGCCCAGCCCCCTTACTACAGTGACCAGTCTTCTTGGTGAGCAGTAAGCCTGGATATCTTCAAATTCTAATCTATTTTCAGTTAGTTTATCTTCAAGGATTTTCTTAAGTCCACTTACCCCTTCTCTAATACATGAAGGGGGTAGTTCTTCGGTTCCAATCTCAAAAAGTAGATTTTTTTTCATAACTTCCTTCTATTCCTTTTTAAGCAGCGGATATCCTAGTTCCTCTCTCTTTTTAAGATAGAGAGAGCATAATTTTTTAGCAAGATTCCGTACCCTGGCAATATAGGAAGTCCTCTCCGCTACGCTTATTGCTTCCCTTGCATCCAGCAAATTAAAAATATGCGAACATTTAAGCACATATTCACACCCAACAAAGATAAGCCCTCTGTCTATAACTCTTTCAAATTCATCTTCATATTTCTTAAACAAATCCAGAAGCATACTTACACTGGCTACTTCAAAATTATAAACCGACCACTGTTTCTCAGATTCAAGATGCAACTCACCGTAAGTTATATCATCAGACCATTTTAGATCCCAGAAATTATCCTTATCCTGCAGGTACATAGCAATTCGCTCCAGGCCGTAAGTGATCTCTGCCGAAACAGGCTTGAGCGCAAGGCCGCCCATCTGTTGGAAATAAGTAAACTGGGTTATTTCCATTCCATCAACCCATATCTCCCAGCCCAGACCTGCTGCGCCAATGGTTGGAGATTGCCAATCATCCTCGACAAATCTGATATCATGCAATTTTAAGTTTATACCCAGGCTTTTAAGAGAACCAAGATAAAGTTCTATTGCATCATCTGGAGATGGTTTTAAAAGTACCTGAAACTGATAAAAAAATTGTGTCCGGAAAGGATTTTCACCATATCTTCCATCTGTAGGCCTCCTGCTGGGCTCGACATAAGCAACATTCCATGGTTCAGGGCCCAAACAACGCAAAAAAGTATCCGGGTTGAATGTTCCCGCACCCTTTTCCAGGTCCATCGGCTGCTTTATAATACAACCATTGTCTGACCAGTATTTTTGTAGGTTAAAAATAATATCCTGGAAATTCATAGTTCCTTATTTTAATAACATTAATTTTAATAGTCAATTAAATGTAGCAAAACATTGGAACAAAATAGCAATCTTACACTCTTACCAGGCAATTACCTCCAGTAATTTCATCTAACTTCATATAGAAATTAATGATATTCTGTTTTTTATATTTTAACTGCTGAATATCATAGCACAGTAGACTCTACTTAGAGTCTTAAAATATACACTCAAGAATCCAGGGAAGGTGAGGAAGCTACAGTCCTATTTTTTTAAAATATTTAAAACTTTCCAGGTTGCATTCAGTATGGTAAATAATATAGTTTTCTATCAGCTTATACACCCTTTTAAGTGTTGGAAGACCTACCTCCAAATCTCTAAAATCTTCGAGTTTGAGATTAAATAAATCATATAAAAACCTGTAATCTGATGCGCCCAGTACTTCCCTACCTCCTGAAGAATCTGCACATTTCCCGCAAAGAATCCCTCCATATTTAACTGAAAAATAAATTTTATCTTTATGGAAAGAGTATAAATTCTTTAATTCCTTGTTGCACTTACTGCAGCTTTCAAGTAAAGGTATATAGCCTGTAATCCTTAAAAACTTAATTTCGAAAAAACACATAGTCTTCTTTAGAGAGACCACATCTTCCGGATCCAGATTGTTGATCTCATTAAAACAGGCATAAATCAATTTAAATAAAAGTGGAGAAGAGTCTCCGCCGGATACCTGTGTTTTTAAGATAATTTTACTTATGATTTCACAGAAGACAAATTTGTAAAAATCTGAAGAAATATTTTTGAAACTTTTTATTATTTCTACCTGATTTATAATATCCAGATTCCTGCCTGTTGAAAGCTCCAGATCAACAAGATTAAAAAGCTCAAGCCTTCCACCAAATTTACTGCGGACCTTCCTGGCGCTTTTAGCTACTGCACTTATTATATCTCCATCCCGGGAGTACATTTTAACTATTTTATCTGATTCTCCCAGTTTATATGATTTTAAAATAATAGCCTTAGCTTTATAAGATGGCATTTTTTATTTATCAAAAATAACGCCGTACTCTTTGATTATGTTTATTCCGCTGCTGGTTCCCAGTCTTGTTGCGCCAGCATCTATAAGTGCCTGCGCATCTTTAAATGTTTTTATTCCACCTGATGCTTTAACTCCTATATTCCTGGTAACAACTTCCCTTATCAACCTGACATCATCAAGTTCTACCCCTTTTACACCAAACCCGGTAGATGTCTTCACAAAATCTGCGCCAGCTCTCTCAATAATTGCGCACACTTTTTTAATTTCATCGCTGGTTAAAATTGCAGTCTCGATTATTACCTTGATATTAATATGCTTGTTATATTCTGCTATTTGTTCACGCCTTATCACATTAACAATTATTTTGATTTCTCTTTCGGTATATTCATAATTACCGCCTTTCACAGCTCCTAAATTAATTACCATATCCAGCTCGTCTGCACCTTTTTCTACATTATCCCTTGCTTCAAAGACCTTTGTTTCTATAGTATTTGCCCCCAGCGGATAGCCTACTACAGAGCAAATTTTTACATCGGTGTCGCCCAATATTTTTTTTGCCTGCGCTATAAAAGTAGGATTAATACACACCGCTGCAAAATGATTTTTTTTAGCGTTAATACATAACTGTTCTATGTCCTTTGAAGTTGCAACAGGATTAAGTAATGTCTGATCAATAGTTTTTGCTAATTGCTCCTTAGTTAACATTTTTACCACTTACCTTTATTTATCTACAACTAATAATATTTTTATAATCAATAACCAAATTATAGCTTTAACCTCATCAAATCCCGGTCCACTCCTCTACCATATTCATTTTTCCTCAAGATAATTTTTTTAAAACCAAAATCCTTATAAAATTGACTAGCAGCCTTATTGCCAGGATCAACAGTTAATTCTATTTCCTCAAAATTTTCATCTTTTAAGATATCAATTACTTTTCCCAGAAGCTTCCTGCCAATGCCTTTTTTTCTGTATTCTTTGTCAATATAAAAAGAATGAATAAAAGCTGTACCCTCATCTTTCCAGCTTCTTATAAGCTCACATACACCAATAATATCAGAGTCATCTTTACTTTTTTGAGCTACAATAAATTTTCCATACCTTATTATTACCGGTATTACCCACTGGTTTATTGAAGCTTTACTTCCCAGATTCTTTTTTTCTAATTTTCCAATCCTGCTTACCAATCTCCAGTCAACACCTTTTATCTCCTGTATAAATATACTGTTCATACTAGAAACTAATATTTATTTTAAAATTTAAAAAAAAGACATATCTAATATCAATTTTACATTATTTGTCAATAGCAGAATCCGTAGTTTTTAAGTGGTTTGAGATTGAATAATTTATGGTGGAAAAAATTACAGTTTAAAAGTCCTTCTTGCGTCAGATACTAAACTATCCTGGATACTTTCCATATCTATTCTATTTTTTTCTTCCTCGTGGTCATAATTATATATATGCAGTATGCCGTGTATTATCAGCAAAATTATCTCCAGATTCAGATTCCAGTTTTCATCCTGTTTTAAAATATTGGACTGCGCAACTTCTGGACAAATAATTACCTCCCCTACAGTATAAGAGCTTGCCCCCGGGCCTATCTTATCTTTATCAGAAATATATGAAAAAGACAGCACATCAGTTTCCCTATCTATCTTCCTGTATTTTTTATTTAATTTCCTTATTTCTTTCCCCTCTGAAAAAACAATATTTAATTCACTTTTTAAGTCCTTATCAAACTTATCCGAAATGTACGCTGCAACCTCTCTTATTAAATCCAAATCCAATTTTATTTTACTTTGATTGTTAATCAGTATAACTTTCATTTTGTCTCCACTTTCGCCTCTAAATCCACTTTTGTCTTTGAATTTGATTCGGTATATGAAAGCCGAGAATGATAAATAGATAAAAGTCCATCAATTAAAGTATCTTTGACCGTATTTACTTCTTTAATAGTCATATCGGACTCATTCAGCTGACCATCTTTCAATCTATCCTCAAATATGTCACTTATCATTTGCTCAATTTTTTTAGGAGTCATCTTATCAATAGACCTCACTGCAGCTTCTGTTGAATCTGCCAGCATAAGAATTGCTGCTTCCTTGCTCTGAGGTTTTTTTGCCGGATAACGGAAATGTTCTTTAAGACCATTTGAGCTGCCGTTGGTAACTGCTTCTCTGTCTTTCTGTTTCTCATAAAAATAGGTTATTATCGAATTTCCATGATGCTGTGAGATAATATTTAGAACTTTTCTGGGGATTTTATTTTTTTCTGCCATTTCCAGCCCATCTTTTATATGATTCGATATTATATGCCTGCTCATAGAAGGATTTAAGCGGTCATGGATATTTTCAATATCCTTTTGGTTCTCATAAAAATATTCAGGCCTTTTCATTTTTCCAAGGTCATGGTAAAGAGCTGCTACCTTCACCAACAGTGAATCAGCACCTATGGATTTTGCTGCACTTTCTGCAAGATGCCCCACAAGAATACTGTGGTTATAAGTGCCGGGTGCTGATATAAGCAGCCTCTTAAGCAATGGTTGATCTGTATTAGAAAGCTCCAGCAGCCCCATTGCGGTTACAATATTAAAAGTAGATTCAATAAATGGCAGAAAACCTATGGCAATAATAGCGCAAATAATACCATTGACCACTCCAAGTACAGTATACAGAGCAATTGTCTTTATTTCCCCGCCGATAATATTGATGGTTAAAAATAAAAAAGCAAGAACAAGCGAGCTTATAAATCCAGCCCTCATTACTGCAGATCTCTGAGAAACTTTTGATACCATATAGGTAGAAAAAATACCTCCCAGTACATAGGCAATGGCTAAACTGAAATTAAAATCAGTTGCAATACCTGCAAATATTCCCAGACAGACAGTCAACATTATTGCCATAGGCGCATTAAATAAAATGGTACAAATAAGCGACGCCGCTATTATTGGAAATAAATAATTCCAGAAATTTAAATGTATGGATGAAAGTATAGTAAGTGCTTTTATTAGCGCTGTAAATATAATTACCAGAAGTGCAGTTATGACTATTTTCTTTGTATTATTAAAAATATTTAAATCAAATTTGTAAATATAAAATCCAAATAGTATCAGGACCACAGAAGATATAAAGAGTATATATAGAAGCCTTTTCCAGTTAAAACCTGTCTGAAGCAAACCCAATTTAGTTAATATAAAAATATCGGTATCATTTACAATCTCTCCTTCAAAGACAATTGTCTGGCCTTCAAGTATAGTTACCATACGAGGGATGGTGTTCAATCTGGCTTCTTTCCTTGCCTCTTCAGTAGCAGCAGGGTTGAATACTGTAGTAGGAAGGATATTCTTTTCCAGCACATTTGTTATTACAGGAATGTTTTCCGGTTTTATATCATTATCTGCTTCTACCAGCCTGGCAGCTTCACTCCTGGCAAAGCCTACTTCAGTTGGTTTTATTTCTTCTTTCATTATTTCTCTGGCTATATCCTGTGTCTTTGTCAGAAGCAAATTAAGGTCATCCACTGATAGATTAAGCGCCGTAGAAATAATGGATCCGGAATACTGGTTACCCAGAAGATTGGTCATATAATCAACTCTTTCTTCAAAAGATTTATCTTCTTTTTTCTGGACTATACCAGTTAGCAGGTAAAAATACCTTATCTGGTAGAGTGCGCCTTCTTCACCACTTAAAACATTTATATCATAAACATATACATCTTCTACTTCTGCTTCATTTTTATTTCTATCTTCTTCGGTTTTTCCAACATCCTCAAATTCTATACCCTTATTTGCTTTAATGGTTCTGGGACTGGGTTTTCCCAGCTCTACACCAATATCAGGAGAATAGCTATATGAAAGAATGGCTACCACCAAACCCAGGGTTAAAATAAATATATACATTCTCTGAGCAATTTTACTCCTGAATGAAAAATACTTATTAATAAAATCCTTCGTTTTTCCCAGCTTCCCCTTTTTAGTTTTTAGAAACCCTTTGTTATTTTTATTTCTGGCTATCATTTTAATCCAATGTAAATTATACTATAAAATTATCTTTTAATTCTTTCCCCATAAACCTTGTAGGCATTTACGATTCTCTGTACCAATTCATGTCTGACCACATCTTTTGAGCTAAGATATACAAACTCAACTCCATGTATTCCAATTAAAATATTTTTTACTATAATTAAGCCGGATTCTTTATCGCTGGGTAAGTCGATTTGTGTAATATCGCCGGTTACAACTATCCTGGAGCCAAACCCTAATCTGGTAAGAAACATTTTCATTTGTTCCGGGGATGTATTTTGAGCTTCGTCAAGAATAATAAAGGAATCATTTAAAGTCCTTCCTCTCATATAGGCTAGAGGTGCTACTTCAATAATACCCATATCCCGATACTGCTGAAATTTTTCAATATCCAGCATTTCATATAAAGCATCATATAAAGGCCTCAAGTAGGGATTTACCTTATCGTAAATATCCCCTGGCAGAAACCCCAGTTTTTCACCTGCTTCAACCACCGGTTTTATTAAAATTATCCGCCCTACCTTATCCTCCCTTAAAGCTTCAACAGCCATAGCTAAAGCCAGATAAGTCTTCCCTGTTCCAGCTGGCCCTATTCCAAAAACAATTGTATTTTCCTTAATCGCTT
>JAUWQC010000173.1 GCA_030611285.1 bacterium
TAAAGTCTGGCTCCCCAGACTGTAACATAGACAGAACTTTTATATATCAATTTTACTTTCAAACAGTAGTTAAAAAATCCCCCACTCCTAAGAAAACATATAGAAATCCTATCTATTTAGCTAGAGAATATGAAAATATAATTGATTCAGGAGAAGCAAAAAACCAAGCAGAACTAGCCAGAATAAAGGGTATCTCAAGAGCAAGAGTTACACAGATTCTAAGTTTATTAAAACTCGATTCCTTGATTATTCAAGAATTAGAAAAGCTTGGTGATCCCTTTAACTCGAAAATTTTAACCGAACGCATGTTACGCCCATATGTTAATAAATCATATAAAGAACAAAAATCTATTCTTAATGTATTAAATACTTTTTTTAAATTACAATAAAGTTAAAATCCTTTTAATATTTCATTTAGTTTGATTCCTATAGTTTTAGTAATCCTTCTTTTTTAAATAAAAAGCCCTTCAGTATTTAAACTAAAGGACTTTTTAAAAAATGGTTCCCTCTAAAGACATATCTCATAACTTATTTATATGCAAAGAATTCAATATATTCTTAAAGTAACTCAAATATTTGTACCAGATTTAAAATAATTATTCATTTAATTATTTTTACTTAAAATGTGCTGTGATCACTTTATCACCATCCATAAACACATAAGCCATTATTGATGTAGAGCTTCCATCATTATCCCCACTCCAATAATCAAACGTGTGCCCCGAACCTGGTAGTGCAATAATCACGTATGTACTTCCTTCTTCAGCTGAATATGTGCCAGGAGGGGGAGAGGTTGTTCCATATGCTGGATTGGCTACAAATATTGAAATGCCATAATTTTTCTTACTTCTATAACCCTCATCATAATCACTATAAGGGCTGGCATTATCTCCACTACTACTGGTAGCTGCCTTGACCCAATAATAATAAGTACTTGTATCAACACTACTATCATCAAAGGAAGTATTAGTTTGCCAGCTACTTATAGGAGTTTTTGTTCCTCCGGAAGATCCTGAACGGTAAACCCTATAATGAGATGCTCCGCTTACTGAGTTCCAGGTAATACGAACCATATAATTATATTGCCCATCAGAGGCATCGACTCCGGTAGGCGGTGGAGGGCTTGATTCTGATACTGTAATAGTAAAACTCTGAGTATCAAAAAGCTTTCCATCAGATGCTTTTACAGTAACTCCAAAACTTCCAGTTGCAGTTGGAGTCCAATTTATCACTCCAGTTGTAGAAATAATAGTCATCCCGCTGGGTTTGGTAGTTAGAGAATAAGTTAAGGTATCTACATCGGTAGCATCTACATCATAGCTATACGGTTCGTCTTTGGTTGCAGAAGTAACTGCGGTAGAAGTTATTACCGGGGCATGATTATCATCTGGTTCAGTGACAATAATATTTATGGATTCACTGTCTTCTCCTCCTTCTCCATCACTTACTTCGCAACTAACAACAGTATAGATATCTGCAGTGGATGGGGCTCTCCAGGTTACGGATGGCCCAGAGGTACTTCCTTCAAAAGAACCTACATTTTTAGTCCAGTTATAGGTAAGCATATCTCCAACATCCTCGTCAGAGGCAGTACAGGTTATGGTAGTAGTCTCATTTATATTGATACTAGAAGGATCAGCGGTAAGACTAGAGATTATTGGTGCATGATTAGTACCTTCAACTGAAATACTAACTGATTTACTATCTGTTTCTCCTGCTTTATCTATTACAGTACAGACAATCTCGTAATTGCCTGCAGTATTTGATGCCGTCCAAATAATGGTAGACTTACATTTCCAAGGGACATTAGATTCCCATGAAGGAAGGTTAGTTTGATATATATAGGGCATGGCAATGAAATCTCCATCTTCAGCTTGCCACCAAAAAGTAAAATTTTCAAATTCATCAGCATCGTCGACATAACAATCGATATTGACGGTTTCGCCAGTTTTAACATAAGTAGATTCAGCAATTAAAGCATCAATAATGGGGTTAGAATTACTATCCCAATCCGACATTTCTTCCCCTATCGTATTTAGAAGAGAAATACAAGAAAAACTCAGGCCACCGGCAGCAACACAAGTTGCCCCATCAACAGTAAAATCAGCAGCATCAAGTATTTCGTTTTCTGTTAATGCTGCCGTTACTCCAAGTATTGTTGAAGCGCATATTCCATAGATCGGAGATGGTATACCTGCAGTAATATACAATCCTCCGACACAGATAATACCATTTATACCTAAAATACTCCATTTTATAATGTCATTTGTTTTACCTCTTGCCATTTTAGATTCGAGACTAGAGTTTATCTGTTGTAATTCTAACAAATCCTGCTCATCGACATCGACAGTGACAGGTCCCTCAATTAATTCATCGTATTCATTGTACCAGTAAACATCAACAGTAGAATCGGTATAATTTTTAAATTCAATCCGGTTTCCTTTTGAATCAATTATCGTCTCCGGTAAACCATCTTCACCGGGCACAATCGCCATATATTCATCTTCGCTAGAAAGATAGGCAACACCTTTAACGCCTATTGGATTTCCTTCGGTATCCTTTTCAGCAAGAAAAGCCAATACTTCACCATCTTTTACAGCAATAAATTGAATATCACTTGTAGAATCAACCACTTTTGCTAAAAATAAATCCTTTTCCTCTGGATAGGGAATGACAAAATTGTTCGAACCTCCACAACCAACCATTGAAATTAAAAGACATACAAT
This sequence comes from bacterium, assembly GCA_030611285.1. Lineage (GTDB taxonomy): Bacteria > Actinomycetota > Humimicrobiia > Humimicrobiales > Humimicrobiaceae > Hydromicrobium. The sequence goes on from JAUWQC010000173.1 coordinate 2,727, forward strand.
GAACATAAGTACAATCAATTTTTTCATAAACATAAGTACCCCCCCCTCTTTTAATAATCTTAGGATAAAAAAATATAATAAAAGCTTTGCGTCCTATCCTGTGGGTAGTTGTCTTTTGTGATGTTTTTAAATAAAAAAGACAGAATAAAAAAGAAAGAATTAAAAAATAAGGATATTACTTTCTTACTCTGTCTTTCTACCTGAAAGATTTTTCCTAAGAAATTAGGAAATAATTCTTTATT
>JAUWQC010000042.1 GCA_030611285.1 bacterium
ATAAAAAGGTATATTATTGAGAAATATTACAAGAAAAACATCTCAAATGTAAAACTTCGCTCAAATCTTACCAGGCAGAATTATATAAAAAAGGTAATGAAAACCAAAGAATATATTCATAACGGCGACATTTATCAGGCAAATTTTTCTCAGAGATTTGAAGCGGATCTGCCTGTAGAACCTATGGACTTATATTATATATTAAGAGAAAAAAATGCTGCTCCATTTTCTGCTTTTATGGGATTTCCTGAGCTAAGCATAGGCAGTTCTTCACCGGAAAGATTTTTATTTTTAAAAAATAATATTATAGAGACGAGGCCCATAAAAGGGACCCGACCCAGGGGGATAGATTCTGACAGTGATGACAAAAATATGGTGGAACTGAAAAACAGCATTAAAGATAGAGCGGAACTGAATATGATTGTTGACCTGGAGCGTAATGATCTGGGGAAATTCTGTTACTATGGCACAGTTAGAGTTTACGAGCACGCAGTTGTAGAAAAATATGCGAGGGTTTTTCATTCTGTCTCTACGGTAACCGGCAAAGTAAAGAAAGGTATTGATATTTCAGGTATAATAAAAGCTGCATTTCCCGGAGGCTCAATAACAGGCGCGCCAAAAATAAGGGCAATGGAAATTATTGATGAGCTGGAGCCGACAGCCAGGAATGTTTACACCGGTTCGGTCGGCTATATCGGAGTGGACTGTACTATGGATTTGAATATTGTGATAAGAACATTTGTTATAAAGGGAAATAAATTTTATTATAATGTAGGCGGAGGAATTGTAGAAGATTCAATCCCGGAAGATGAGTATAATGAGACTCTGGATAAAGGAATTGCTCTAAAGGAAACTTTAAAGTTTTTTAATGCAAAGAATCTAAGAAAAATGCTATAAATTTTCTATAGGGGAAAGCAATTATGTTTAAATTTGTGTTTATTAATGGAAAACTAGTTGTAGAAAACAGGGCTAAGATATCAGTTAAGGACAGAGGGTTTTTATATAGTGATGGTCTTTATGAAACTCTGAGAAGCTACAGAGGTAATTTGTTTATGCTTGATGCCCATGTTCTAAGGCTGTTTCACTCGCTTAAGGTTCTGAAATACAACATTCCTTTTGATGAAGAATATGTAAAGAGCGCTGTAATTAAGACGGTTAGCAAGAATAACCTTTCCAGGAGCGATGCTTACATAAAGATAATTGTAACCAGAGGCATCCACAGCGGGGAGCTTCATTTTGGCGGGGGGTATAAGCCTAATCTCGTAATAATTGCTGACAGTCTTACACCTTACCCCGAAGTTGACTATACTGAAGGGATAAATATTATCTCTTCTTCTATAAGAAGATCGGCGATTGGTAGCCCACTTTATTGCCACAAGCTTCTGAATTATTTTGAAAATATTTTCGCAAAAAATGAAGCTCATTGTAATAATGCACAGGAGGCGATTTTTCTAACCAGGGATCACCTGATTCTGGAAGGCGCGTCAAGCAATATTTTTTTTGTCAGAAGAAGTGTAGTGTACACTCCGCCACTAACTCAGAATATTTTGCCGGGAGTAACCAGGGAAGTGGTTATAAATATATTCAGGGAAAACAGGATAAAAATAAGACAAAAGAAAGTTCACTACCGGGATATTATAAATGCAGATGAAATATTTAAGACCAGTTCTGTTGCAGGGATAGTGCCGGTAAAGAAGATTGACAGGTTTGTGGTAGCTGGAAAGGTTCCAGGTAATATTACCTCAAAGCTTATGAAGTTATACGGAGATAAAGTTGAGTATTCGAAAAAAAAATTTTACCTAAGAAAAACATAGTGCTAATATAAAAAGGCTTCTACTTAAATACTAAAAATTAGTGTTGAGTTGCGTGAGTTATAAAAAAATAAATCTTTATGGATCAGATTCTAAGAGAAGGAGGTAAAACCAGTGAAGCAATTCACAAGCTTTATGGACCTTATAGAAAAAAGAAAAAGTATCAGGTCTTATAAACCCCAGGATGTGGAAGAGGAAAAATTAAATTATATTCTGCAAGCATTCAGAAAAGCTCCGTCAGCTAAAAACCTTCAGCCATGGAAATTGATTATAGTAAAAAATAAGAAAAAAATAGGTGACCTGTCTATAGCATGCAATAATCAAACTTTCCTGTCGGAGGCGCCGATACTGATTGTGGCCTGTGCTAAAGAGGATGAGGCTTATGGAGTTATGGGGGGTTATATGAATAGTTATCCTGTAGATATAGCACTGGCTCTGGAGCATTTAATCCTGGCTGCAACTGAAAAGGGATTGGGTACCTGCTGGATTGGAGCATTTAAGGAAAAATTAGTGAAGGATCTTCTTAATGTCCCGGATAATGTGAGAGTGGTGGCTATAACCCCGGTAGGATATCCGGCCGTAGAAGGTAGAACCAGAGGAAGAAAACCCATTTCTAAAATAGTCTGCTATGATAAGTATATAGACTGATAAAAAGCTTATACGCAAAAATTTTATGGAAATAATTATAACTCATCTAAGTTCTGACTTTGATTCTTTTGCTGGCATGGTAGCGGCGAAGAGAATATACCCGCAGGCTCAAATTATATTACCTACTGCTGTAAATCAAAATGTAAGAAAATTTATTACTCTTTATGAAGACGAGCTTCCGCTGCTTATGGATCCGAAGGGAATTGATTTTTCAAGAGTAAAAAGAGTTATTATAATAGATACTAAAATTGCCTCAAGGCTTGGTCCGGCAAAAGAAGCATTAAATAATAAAAATGTTGAAGTTATAGTCTATGATCACCATCATAGATCATCTGAAGATATTAAAGCAACTTACGATTATTCCCGGGAAGTTGGGGCTACTACAACCATTCTGGTAAATATCATAAAAAGAAAAAAAATCTCTATTTCTTCACTTGATGCTACCCTGTTTACTCTTGGAATTTATGAGGACACAGGCTCATTTACTTATCCCGGTACCACCCCTAAGGATCTGGAGGCAGCCTCTTTTCTTATAAAGAAAGAATCCAACCTGTTTGTGGTGTTAAAATTTTTAAATCTTTCTCTTTCGAAAGAACAACACAAGCTTTTGGAAAAGCTGATAATGAACTGCAAAAAGATAAAGATCAATGAAACAGAAATCTTGCTTTCCCAGGTAGAGATGCCAAACTTTATTGAGGGGCTCTCAGTGCTGACCAGGAAGTTATCCCAGATTGAAGATGTAAGTATAACAATATGCTGGGCTAAAATGAAGGAGAAAATATATATGGTTGCCAGAAGTGATGATAAAGATGTGGATGTATCTGAAATACTTAAAATTGTTGGAGGCGGGGGCCATCCTCAGGCAGCTTCTGCTGTGATAAGTGATATGAGTTTTAAAGATATAGAAAGCAAGTTGCTTTATTCTCTCAAGAAAAATATAAGAAAACCAATACTGGCAAAAGATATAATGTCTTACCCTGTAAAGGTAGTAAAGGAAAATGTGAGCATATCCGGGGTTGATGAAATTTTAAAAAGATATGGTCATTCAGGGATACCTATTGTAGATAAAGATGATAATCTTGTGGGAATAATAACCAGAAAAGATATAGATAAGGCCATAGGGCACGGCTTATCTCATGCTCCGGTAAAAGGTTTCCGCTCACACAGCATTGTTAGAGCCGGTTCTAATACTGGTATTGGCGAAATACAGGATCTGATGATAGAAAATGGTATTGGCAGGATACCTATTACAGACAAGAAAAAAATTATAGGTATAGTTACTCGAAAAGATATATTAAGATTTCTGCATGGCCGCAGTTATGAGAATTTATTAGAGCTTTTCCCGGGTGAAGTAAAAAAGATACTGGAGGTCATTTCCAGTGCAGCGAGAGTTTTAAAATATAATACCTACCTTGTAGGAGGGATAGTAAGGGATGCGCTGCTCAGGATACCGAATTTCGATATAGATATTGTGGTGGAGGGTGATGGAATAAGATTTGGCAGAGAACTTTCCAAAAGATTTGATTGCAGACTTGAATCCCATCAAAAATTCGGAACTTCTATTCTTGTGCTTAAGGACGGACAGCATATAGATATAGCCACAGCAAGAGTAGAATATTACAAAAGTCCGGCAGCTCTTCCCACCGTGGAGCTGGGAAATATAAAACAGGACCTTTCCAGAAGGGATTTTACCATAAATACTATGGCTATATCTTTGAATAGGAAAAATTTTGGTGAAATTCTTGATTTCTTTGGCGGCAGGGAAGATTTGAAGAATAAAAAAATAAAAGTTCTGCATAAAATGAGTTTTATAGAAGATCCCACTAGAATTTTCAGGGCGGTGAGGTTTGAGAAGAGACTGGGGTTTAAAATGGATGGCCAGACTGAAAAATTAGCCAGGACTACTATAGATATGAATATAGTTTCAAAGCTGAATGGAGTAAGGATACGAGATGAACTTATTTACATTTTTAATGAGAAAAACCCGCTGGAAGCAATCAGGAGGCTGGGCCAATTAGGCGCATTAAAGGAAATAGGGATAAAAGTGAAGACAGATGCAGAATTTATAAAGCAGCTAAGGAAGATTTTAAAGTATTACGTGGAGTTAAAAGATTTTTATAAGAAAAATGGTAAAGAAATAAAAAGATGGAGGCTGCTTTTCACTATTTTGCTGCGGGGAATTAAACCCGGTGAAATTAAAAGATGGTGCTTTGAGATGAAGGTCAGAAAAAAGGATTTAAATATTATACTGGAAACATATAATAAGTGGAACGAGGTCAAAAAAAATCTTAAAAACACAGTCAAAAGGAATTCCACTCTTTATTATATGGTAAGCGGGATTCCTCCGGAGCTCCAGGTTATCGCGAGCAGCTGGGGTAATGTATATTATAAAAATATTAAAAAATATCTGGCCGATCTTTCCGGATTGCACCTGGAGGTTAATGGTGAGACATTAAAGGATATGGGCTACAAACCGTCGGAGAAATTTAGAGATGTTCTGGGAAAGCTTTTTGAAATGAAGCTGGATGGTAAAATCTCCGGAAGGGAAGATGAAATTTACAACTTAAAAAAATTAATGAAGGTTCTGAACTAGATGTTGTGGATATTTTTTCTTTACTATTAAAGCTTAGAAGAAATATTGATATCAGAATTGAGCCACATCCTTTTGAAGTTAAAGACTTCAACGATTCCAACCCCTTTGCTTGTGGAATTATTAGGACAGGCAAAAAAATTTCATAAAACACAAAGTGTCTATGGAGTATATTCTTAAATACATTACTGCACAGCCATTCTCCAAATTCTACAACACTTTTTTGATGAATTGATTGGTAGAAAATACTTGCGGATGTTATGTCATTTTAGTAGGATAAACGCAAGTTAGCGTCTATTAGTAGTTAGACTTTTTAGACCGCTTTAAACTAAGGAGGGCGATAGATATAATTACGAGAAAAAGAAAATCTATGTTTTTTACTATCATTATGCTTGGACTTTTACTATTTATCTGGAGTTGTGGTGATGAAGGTGACCAAACATCTAGTGCAAATGTTTGCAGTGGTGAGCCATCTGAGTGTTTTAACCTTTTAGATGGCTGGGGTTGGGAAGGGAAGGTAATTGATGAGCCAAATCTCTTCGATGTTACTGTAGTAAGGCTGGATGATGGTCAATATCGTTTGTATAGCGGAGCGCCAGAGGATCCTCATTCAGTTGTTAGTTACATTTCTAACGATGGATTAAATTTTCAGCAAGAGGATGGTTGCAGATTAACAGAGGCTTTTATGCCATTTATAGTAAAATTACCGGATGGGATGTTCAGATTATATTATACAGACCAAGAGACAGCTATAGGAAAATATGGGGGAAGAGCGATAATGAGTGCTATCTCGGAAGACGGGCTAAATTTTACTGTTGAGGAGGGTGATAGGCTTACATACACTAGAGATGGCTATGAATCATCAGGAATCAGAGGGGCAAAGATCCTACAACCTAACAATGGTTCTTACAGGATGTATTATCATGGGATTGACGAGAACAGCTACTGGAGGGTATTGAGCGCTGTTTCAAGTGACGGATTGAACTGGATAAGAGAGAAAGGAGTTAGACTTGATCCATCTGATTTATGTCCCCCTGAAACAGGGATTGGTAATATAGCGCCGTTTATAACCTCAGACGGTATTTATCATCTGTATGTAACAACAAAATGCGATGATGAAAATTATTTGAACTCAAAAGGAGGTATATTTGATACTAGATCAGCGGATGGTCTCACATTTACTATTTATAATACACCCATTATAGAGACATATTACCTAGCTGATAGCTATACTGGAAATCCAGGTGATCCTAAGGCAGTTCCTCAGGACCCTGCTGTAGTAATGACAGACGATGGACTCAGGATTTATTTTGGAGTATATAGTGGTCCAACCGTGATTGCTGAATCGGCAATATATAGTATTATTAATCAAAGTATAGAATAATCCGCAAATAACAATAATGGAGTTAGACCTTCATTTTTTACTTTAGAAAAAAACCTAATAATTTATTCCAGCCGACCGCTAAAGCGGCGGCTGAATTTAATATGTTCATTACAAGATCAACTTTTATATCTAATAGTTCTGATATATAATCTTTAAGTTAAGTAAAATTCATAAGGTCCATTTTTAAATCAGTTTCAAGTTAAGTAGAGACTCGGAGCCATCTGGTAAGTTGTAAAATGTAAGACTGTAAATCATAAGTTGATTAATAGTAAGTTGTAAAAAGGATTGGGTATCAACCACCAGCTATTCTTCTTTTAAGTGGATAAATAGCATGACCACCCCCAATTTGCGCTATTAGGTTTCGGGCTAACCTGCCTCACGGTAGTTTTGCTCTTGCCCCACTGTCTCTACTATTCCTCTTTGAAATTTACTACACTTCTATGATTGGCAATATGAATTTGAGTTAAAATATGTCTTATTTTCCTTATATTGTTCTGATAATTATCGTACATTTGTTTAAAAGGATGCTTTGGTTCATGTACTATATCTCTTTCCTCTTTATGGATTATACGCTTATAAGCCGAGTTAATAACTCTTTGAGATATAGCTTCAATATCTGTAAGAAGATTTTTCCTAATTTCCAATGCTTCTGCAATACTTATTTTTTCTCCATCACAGTCAATCTGATATTTAAAATTTGCTACCTGTATCGCCTGATTAAGCTTTACTCTTTTAATCTGTAACCTCTTTAGCTTTTCTTCCAGTTCTTTTTGATTAAAATCCGAGGCTGGCTCCTTTTCCTCTTCATCTCTATTATTAAAAAATCTATCACTTTTGTTTTGATCACCTTCAATTAACTTTTCTAAAAGTTTTATATGACGATCATATTCATTTCTTAACTCAGTAGCTTCAAACAAATATAAGTTTCCTTTATCATCAAGCATTATTCACCATCTCTTAATCTAATGTTTATTAATTCTTTATAAATATATAATTATTACAATTATATTACAAGTATTAATTATAAATATTTATTTATTGTTTAAATAAAAAAATTTTGCTAAATGAATTCAAGAACTAATAAAAATGTAAAAAAGAAATTTTATTTGTTGTAAATTAAATTAAAATTCATCGGCTCCCCGGACTGGTCAATGTTGATAACATTTAAAAAGGGGTTTTTCGAATATACAAAAGTTATAATTTCTATCTGCCACAGCACTTCTTATATTTCTTCCCGCTGCCGCAGGGACAGGGATCATTTCTTCCCACCTTTTTGAAAATCACATCATCCAGCTTATCAATTGGGATACCGGTTACAAGAGGAATGTTTTTTCCCAGAATTTCATTCATTTCTTTTGCCGTATAACCGCGATTGTTCCAGGTTCTTGTATTG
>JAUWQC010000069.1 GCA_030611285.1 bacterium
TGGGATCTGAATATGCGTTTAAAACCACTATTGAGGAAAAAGAAACACGGCTTATACCTGTTGCCTTTAAAATTCCTGGCACAAATGTAATTGTTAACTACTCAACATCTGAAGTGCTGCTTTCCAGAAAATATGAAAAAGGCACAGTATTTGTTATGTACGGCAAAAGCAGGACAGGAGGAGAAACGTGCATAAACATAAATCCAGAGAACATCACTATTATAAATGGCAATGTACAGATAAGCAAAAATGAGAATGGCAGTTTATTAAAGTATGTCCACTCAGGTATAAATATTTTAAAAGTTTGTGATATATGTCTATTTATAATTGAGCAAGAAATGATTGGCAGGGTTGAGGAGCTGTCTGTTGGTCTTTTATTTCATAATATATATTATTTACAAGAAATCAATGAAAAACCGGGAGAAATTAAACTGGATATCCAGATTAAAGAAAATAGTAATAGTATAGTTAGGATTTTTCCAATGACGAATGACATAAAAATAAACGCAGCTACTCTGGATGGGAAGAGGATTCAATTTACATTTGATAATAAGCTGAATATGCATACCATAAGCTTTAATTCTGGCTCATTTGTTGATAAACCACAGTCAAGGTGGACATCAGACTGGAAGTACATGGCAGACTCAGCTGAAGTTGATAGTAAATATGACCATTCTGGCTGGTTAAAACTGGACAGGCCCGTATCACTTGAAGAGGCAGGCTTTATTGGACACGGCTACTATTGGTACAGGACACAGTTTGACCTTAAAGATGCTCCAGGGATAGTATTTATGGATTATAAGCATAATGATACTGACAGGATGTTTATTTACATTAATGGCCAGCTAATCTATAAGAGTTATAACAAAAAAATTAAGCACAGGAACATAACCGGCGTACTTAAATCAGGTAAAAATACTATGGTGATCCTATATGCAAATGAGTTTCATAATAAGTCACACCCACATGAGGGAGATATTGTAAAATTTAGTGGAATTATGAATCCAATAGAGATATATGGCAAGTATGCTAATAACAGAGAGTTGAAAATTTCACTTACATCTTTCTTTGTTAAAAAGGGACTGACTGGAATAAACAGAGGATATCATACACTGGAATATAATGATGAGTTGTGGAATTCTATCCCCGATGTCAAAAAATTTGTCGCAGGGCCTAAAATGGGACATATTGTATGGTTCAGAAGAAAATTCAAATATGATATTGGTAAGCCATTCAGTGCACCGCTGATGTTAAAGATAAAGAAAGCTGACCAAAGGTTGACTGTATATGTAAACGGCCGGGCTGTAGCACGGTATGATATACTGGGACCGCAGGAAAAATTTTATATCCCGGAAGCTTTCCTTAATCCGGGTGAAAACAATATGCTGTCTATAATACTTGAATGCCCCGCGTTCTATGATGAACTCCAGAGCGGATATAGGAGAGGATATATGTACAACCCAATACTAAAGCCTGGTTATGTAGCAAAAAAAGTGTGCATGGAAATAATGTTAAAGTGATTATATGATAGAGCCATATATGTTCAGGTACAAACTTCTCATAGACATTCTATGTAAACCATTTTTTCTAAAAAAATAAAAATAGTGTTTTTATGTGAACTATATATTTTCAAGCTGTAGATATTTCTAAAATATCACAGCTTTTTTCAACAGATTTTATTTTTAAAAAATCGTATTCTGCTTTATCCCTCATGACAGCAAAAATTACATCACAGAGCCTTCTTTGCAGGCAGGTTATTTCTTCCTTTTTAGTTTTACCCTCTGTTATTTTTTTAAGATAGTAGGCTCTTGATATAGGATTCTTATCTATTCCATTTTTAGTTCTGCTAATGTGGGGCAATGCTTTAATTAAATAAGCCGTCCTCTCAGCTTGATAAGCTCCCCTAAGTATTTATTTAATTTTCAAAGAAATTTCTTTATAATATAAAAGAATAAAAATAAACAAAGTACTGAACTTAATGGATATTACCATAAAAAGTTTATATTAACAACTATAAAAGGACAATATTTCATTGGTTAGAGCTGGGATAATGTTCAGGCAGGAATTTAAGTATCAGGGTAGTGATTTAGATGAAATTTACTGAAAGAAAAATGGAAATTTTAAAAGAGGTTGTTGATAAATTTATTGCAAAAGCTAATCCTGTTTCTTCGAGGAAGATAGCCCAGGGTTCAGAATTTGACCTGAGTTCAGCAACCATAAGAAAAGAAATGGCAGAACTTGAAGTAATGGGTTACCTGACTCATCCCCACACCTCAGCGGGGAGAACACCTACAGATAAAGGCTATAGATTCTATGTAGATAATGTCATAAAAGAAGAATTAGATTTAAGCGCTGATGATGGCGAAAGGAGTCCTGGCCTTGATATAACAATTGGCAGAGATATGGAAATAGAGGTAATCCTGCAGGAGTCTGTGAAGATACTTGCTAAATTTACAAATTATCTGTCAATGATTGTAGCTCCAACAATTCAGCAAAGTAAATTTAAACATATCGAGCTTCTGAAATTTCATGGCGGAAATTTACTTATGGTTTTGATTACAGATACAGGGAGAGTTTACAAAAGAAGCTTCGTCCTGAGAGGCAAATATACGGATCTGGATTTACAGGGAGTAACAAATATTTTAAACTTGCAGCTCAGGGATAAAAATATTATTGACATTGGTATGGAAGATATAAAAATACAGAAAGGTGATTCATATCTGATATTGCTGGTAAATAAAATTATTGAACTGATAAAAGAGTGTATTAAAGAAGACTTTCATTATAATAGAATTTTTATCCATGGTACATCAGTGATATTACAGCAGCCGGAGTTTATTGACTTGAAAAAGATTCAGAATATTCTGCAGGTTATAGAAAATGAATATTTGCTTATGAAACTGCTTATGGATTTTTCCAGGGATAAAGATTTTATAGTAAAAATTGGTTCAGAATTATTTGAGGAAGGTACTGAAGACCTGAGCCTGATAGCATCGAAGTATAAAATTTATGGCAACTCTACCGGAGCAATAGGTGTTTTAGGGCCAAAAAGAATGGATTACAGCAGAGTTATAAGAAATCTTAATCTTTTTAGAAAGAATCTTACAGAGATTTTTAACTCCAGGGCATAAGTGTTGAAATAAAATAGGAACTGGAAAAAAAATTAAAATGGGTTATTATTTCTGCGCTATTTGCGCTATTATTTCATAAATCATATAAACTTGGTTTTTATTTTGAGGTGATTTTAACCAGTGAGAAATAAAAGTGATTATTATGATGTTCTGGGGCTGTCCCGGGACTGTACTTTAACCGATATAAAGAGAGAATATAGAAATCTTGCCCGCAAGTATCACCCTGATGTAAATAACGGTGATCCAAAGGCAGAGGAAAAGTTTAAGGAAATTTCTGAAGCCTATGCTGTACTCAGCAATGAAGATAAAAGAAGACAGTATGATCAGTTTGGATTCAGCAGAAGTTTATTTGAGGGTTTTGATTTCGGGAGTGTATTTTCAGAATTCGGCTTCGGGGATATATTTGATAGATTCTTTGGCGCTGGTTTCGGCAGCCCTTTTTCCACCAGACAGAGAAGCAGGCGTAAAGAAAGAGGCTCTGATATAAGTGTTGAAATGAAAATTAGTTTTAAAGAGTCTGCATATGGAGTAAAGAAAGAGATTGAATATAATGCAGATGATATTTGTGAAGTCTGTGAAGGAAAAGGCAGCGCTGCTGATGATGGAATTATTACTTGTAGAGAATGTGGTGGTATAGGAAAGGTAAGGACTGCCAGACAAACTCTTATCGGAAATATAATAACTACATCGACTTGCAGGGATTGTGGCGGCACCGGTAAAATAATAAAAGACCCCTGTAAAAAATGCAGGGGAAGAGGTTACCACAGCGGGAAGAAAAAAGTTAAATTAGATATTCCTGCAGGAATACATGATGGTGACAGTCTTAGAGTCTCCGGTAAGGGAAACTCGCTGGGCAAAGACTCTATAAATGGTGATCTATTTGTAACTGTAAGAGTAATACCCTATCCTGGATTTAAAAGAGAAGGAAATGATGTGCTGTCCAATATTGAGATATCATTTGCTCAGGCTGCCCTTGGCTGCAGATTAGAGGTTGAAACACTTGATGGCAAAGAAGAAGTAAATATCAAGGCTGGAACCCAGCCTAATAAAAAGATTATCCTTAAGTCCAGAGGAATTATCGAGCTTAATGGGTACAGGAGGGGTGACCATATAATTAATATAGATGTTAAGATTCCTGCTAAACTTACTAAAGAAGAAATAATACTACTAAAAAAATATGCTGATGGAAGAGAAGAAGCAGTCAATAGTAGAAGCCGTGGTGCCTTCTCAAATATTAAAAATGCATTTAAAAAGTAAAACATTTTCTAAAAAATCATAAAAAATTCCTTTTTTATATGATATTAGTCTAATTATAATTATTATCATTCAGGTAGTTTAAAAAATGAGTTACCCATATTTTTTTGTAAATTCCAGCAGTATTGAAGGAAATAGAATAAAAATTGGAGGAGAAGACTTAAATCACCTTATAAATGTGCTGAGAAGCAAAGCCGGGGATACGGTTTATATATCAGATAATACTGACTATAAGTATAAAACTGAAATTATAGATATCAAAAAATCTACAACCATATTACTTATAAAAGATAAGAGAAAAATTGCAAAAAAAATCCCTCAGATTACTCTTTACCAGTGTATAATTAAAAAAAATTCTATGGAATTTGTTATCCAGAAGTCGACTGAAATTGGGGTAGATAGAATAATACCGGTTATAAGTGGAAGGGTAGTTGTAGATAAGAGAAAAATTGCCGGTAAAGTTGACAGATGGCAGAAAATTTCAAACAGTGCTTCAAAGCAGAGCAGGAGAGATTTTAAATGCGAAATACTTACCCCGGAAGATATTAATAGTATCAAAGTTTCAGATTATGATTTGTTTTATGTTCCTTACGAAGAAGGTTCCGGTAATGGTGGAGGTCTGGCAGAAGTTAGAAATGTTTCCAGAATTGGATATATAATAGGACCTGAAGGTGGTTTTGAAACCGGTGAATTAAATTTTTTAAAGGATAGTGGAGCCAGAGAAATAAGATTTGGAAAAAATATTTACCGTTCTGAAACTGCGGCAATTTATTTTTTATCTGTACTGGATTATTTAAATGGAAATCAAAACGTATGAAAATGAGGTTTTCTATAGATACACTTGGGTGTAAGATCAATCAAAGTGAATCAGATTTTATTGTAAAAGAATTGTTTGAAAAAGGACTGGAGCCAGTTTCCTGGAGCGAGCGCCCTGATTTCTGTATTATTAATACCTGTACGGTGACTTCCCGGAGTGACAGGAAAGCAAGACAGATAATTAGAAAGATAAAATCACATAACAAAAACAGCAAAATAGTTGTTACAGGCTGTTTTGTTGCTTTTAATAAAAAATTCCTGCAAGACTGCGACATTGATTTTATAGTAGAGAATAAAGATAAAAATAAGATACCGGATTTAATTGGAAGAATGACTGCGGGCGGGAAGGATCCGGAAATGAAAAGTTTTGATTTTAAAAGTTGCTCCCAATTTAACCAGATGCATTCAAGGCCGCTGGTAAAAATCCAGGATGGATGTGAACAAAACTGCACCTACTGCATAGTTCCAAAAGTCAGGGGAAAATATAGAAGTGTACCCTATAGAGAAATTTTAAATAAAATAATAGATTTGCAGAAAGATGGTTTTGAAGAAGTGGTTCTTACCGGTATCCATATTGGAAAATATGGGGTAGATTTCAGTACCGGCAGCCCGGGCAAAGAAAGTAAAATCAGCAGTTTAGCAAATTTGCTAAAAGAAGTTGTAAGAGAGGCCAGTATAAAGAGAATAAGGATTAGCTCTATCGAGGTAAATGAAATCGACAGCAGGCTGCTTGATATTTTAAAAAGAAATAACAGACGTTT
>JAUWQC010000050.1 GCA_030611285.1 bacterium
GTCTCGCCTGTCTATTTAAACAAAAATCAATATTACATTTTAAGACCTTACCCAATTGATAGAAATCACCAACCTCTAATGGGAGGATGGATAGAACAGTGCATAACAATTACTATCAACTGACGACACAGTATCTGAAAACTAATATCTTGAAACTTGTAACTTGAATCTAGTAACTCGCAACTTAAAACTTGCAATTGATCACCGAAAACTGTAAACTAATATAAGTAGAGATTAATTGTAAATCTTGATGAAAAAATATTAGGAGGGCTCGAATAATCCATTAAAAGGACTTCTGAATATTTGCAATTCTAAGGATTTGATGGACAGAGGTGATAAAGAATGAATATAGAAAAGATTGATGAGATTAAGGAAAAATTTTTGCATTATACGCAAAATTTAAAGATCTCTTTTTGGGTATAATATAATAAAAAAGAAAGGGGGATTATATTAGTTTTAAGAGATAAATTAAATAAATAAGGAGGTGGAAGAAGGGGAAATTATCTTCTTATTCTATTGGCTAAACATAAATACATGATTATTTAAAATTGGTTCACTTTTAAATAAATATTATATGAGGGGGATAAAATGAGAAAGTTGATTTTTCTTATAATTATTAGTTCTTTAGTATTAGGGTTGATTATTGTTACTAGCACAAATGTGGCTGCCGCAAACAAAGATACCTTAATTGTTGCAGTTGCCTCACCTCCAAGGACAATGAATCCTCATGGGTCGGATGCGGATTGCAATCTCTCTGTGATGGCCAATATATTCGAGGGGCTTCTCTACAGAGATGCTCCAGGAAAGCTCGGTCCTGGATTGGCTACCTCTTGGAAGAGGATTGATGAACTGACCTGGCGATTTACCTTAAGACAAGACGTAAAGTTTCATAATGGCAATGACTTCACTTGGGAGGATGTTAAGTTCACTTTCCAGAGACTTAAAGAGCCTTACCCAGTATCGGAGTTTCTATTCTTTGGGGGAATAGTCAAATCTGTAGAGACAGTTGATGGTGACCCTTGGACTATAGATATAAAGACAACGATATCAATTCCTTATTTTGTAGAAAACCTGCATCAAATCTTTATCATGGATAAGGAGTCTACGGAAGCCCGTTCTATCGGTGAAGTGGGACAGTATCCAATAGGTACAGGACCCTATAAGTTTGTAGAGTGGGTGAAGGGTGCCTACCTTAAACTAACTATAAATGAAGGCTACTGGGGTGTACTCCCTCCAATTAAGAATGCAGAAATTATGCCAGTTACAGAGTCGTCCACCCGTTTAGCAGCCATCACTACCGGTAAAGTAGATATTATGCAAGACGTTCCTGTTGAACTCTTTGATACCGCTGTGACTAATCCTAATTTAGAAATAATTACCCGTCCTGCAAGGAGAGCAATATACTTAGGGCTTAGGAATGAACCGACCTTTCCTGGTAGCGATATCAGGGTTAGACGAGCTATATACATGGCTATTAATGAAGATGAAATAATCGAAAAAATTATGTTTGGACATGCATTTCCAGCAAGCCAGATACCTGATCCTCCTACTGTTGGTTATGACCCTACAATCAAAAGGCTTTCCTATGATCCAGAAAGGGCAAAGATATTGCTTGCTGAAGCAGGATTTCCAGATGGTTTTAAGATGAAGCTTACTGGGCCTAATGATAGATATGTGCGGGATGCACAGATCTGTGAAGCTGTAGCTAAACAGCTGGCAAAAGTTGGGATAGAAGTTGAGCTGGATACGAAGCCGAAAGCAATTTTCTTCCCTGAAGTTGATGAACATAAATTGGATTTCTACTTAATAGGGTGGTTTGATGGCTCTTATGACTTTGGTCGCTCCTTGAGTAAATTACTGCATAGTGTTGATGTTGAAAGAGGTTACGGTGGGTTAAATGGTGCCGACTATAGTGATCTAACGCTGGATAGGCTCCTTGAAGAATCGGCTGAAATAGTTGATCCAGCTTTAAGAGCGGAGAAATTGAGATTATTGAACAGGACTGCCATGGAGGAGAAAGTAGCGATTATTCCTCTTCACTATCAGGAAGATTCATATGCTGTTTATAAAGGACGAGGTATAAAGTTTACACCGCGGGCAGATACATGGATCCTTTTCAGCGAGATTACCTTTTAGAGAAGTAGGGAGGTAAAGGAGTGGTTGAGGTCAAAGCACTTAGGGTTATGTTAAGAAATTTAGACCTCAACCACTTTGTGTTTTATTATGTACAAATGTATCATCAGAAGATTAGCACAAGGTGTAGTAATCGTTCTCGTAGTTTCCTTCATTTGTTTTACTATTTTTCAGTTTTTTGGAGACCCTGTACTTACGTTAGCAGGTCGATATGCGACACAAAAGCAGCAAGAGGAAGTTAGAATTAAATTGGGTTTAGACAAACCCTTTTATATCCAGTATAGTGTGTTCTTAAAAAATGCTCTTCACGGTGATTTTGGACTTTCTTATGTTACTCAAACACCAGTCCTTGGTCTCATCCTGGAGAGATTGCCGGCAAGTATTGAATTGGCTATTATGGCCATGATAATCTCGCTCACACTGGGAATTACACTGGGAGTTTTAACATCATTAAATCCTAATTTTTTAATAAATAGAGTAATTATGGCAGCATCACTTTTTGGAATTTCACTTCCTACTTTCCTGATAGGAATTTTGTTTATCCTGATCTTTGCTGTTCTATTGGGACTACTACCTCCCTTTGGAAGGGGTGAAGTAATAAAGATGGTAGGGAATTGGAGAACAGGTTTATTAACCCTCGATGGTCTCCAACATTTAATACTTCCAGCTTTTACCTTAGGAGTATATCAGCTTGCAGTCCTTCTACGCTTAACGCGGGGAGGAATGTTGGAAGTGTTAAGGGAGGATTATATAAGGACAGCCTGGGCAAAAGGTTTGCCTGCAAGAGTTGTGGTATTTAAACATGCGCTACGAAATGCACTTATTCCGATAGTGACAATAGCGGGGCTGCAATTAGGAGAATTGATTGCATTTTCAATTGTTACCGAGAGTATATTCCAATGGCCTGGAGCAGGGAACCTACTGTTAACGGCTGTATACGAAACAGATCACCCAGTTATAGTCGCTTATGTAATGATCACCTCTATCATTATTCTCTGTGTAAACCTTGTTGTAGATATTTTATATAGGTTTATTAATCCCAAAATAAGATATGATTAGAATTTTAAGATCAAGAAGATTTTATCATTATATTAAGGATATATCAGCGGTAGGAGGATCTTTAATTCTTCTGATTATGTTGCTTTGTGCTATCTTTGCTCCTATAATTGCTCCGCAGAATCCCTACGATATGCGGACTCTCTACCTGGAGGATTCTCTAAAACCACCCATCTGGATGAAAGGTGGAGAAGCTCCTTTTCTTTTAGGCACCGATGATCAAGGACGAGATATACTTAGTACTATTCTTTACGGTTGTAGAACATCATTTACCGTCGGTTTCAGTGTGATTATAATCGCTGGAATGATAGGTGTGACAATTGGTCTTTTAGCAGGATTCTATGGAGGCTTATTAGATACTGTAACAATGAGGTTAGCCGATGCAATCTTCTCTTTCTCTACAACACTAATAGCTATGTTATTTTTAGCGATCCTAAAAACCCGGGGTATAGGCCCAGTAATCATAGCTATCATCATTACTGATTGGGTAAGATATGCCAGGATTATGAGAGGGTCTGTTCTTAGCGTCAAAGAAGAAGATTACATCAGTGCTGCACAAGCTGTTGGGGCTAGTGACTTCCGGATCATGTTAAAGCATATTCTTCCCAACGCAATACCACCTATAATGGTAATCGCAGCAGTCGATTTCGGAGCTGTCGTGATGTTAGAAGCAACTTTAAGTTTTCTTGGTGTAGGGGTTCCAATAAATAAGCCGTCCTTGGGGATGATGATCTCCATCGGTAAAAACTATATCTACGCAGGGAAGTGGTGGCTCATTGTTTTTCCTGGTGCAGCATTAGTATTAATGGTTTTCGGCATCAATTTATTAGCAGATTGGTTGAGGGAAGAGATTAATCCCAAAATTTCAAAAGGTAAGTTAGTTAAATAATTATGAGATTATGTTCAAACTCATTTAAATTAATCCGAAATTAATTTTAGGAAAGAATTGAAAAGTTAAGATATTTATTAGTAAGTATTTATATTAATATATAAATAAAAAGTGGTATTTTACCAAATACTTAAAATAGTATTTTCGACGTAATAAAAGACAAATAGATAGTTAGACATCAGTTAGAATATTGGAGATTCACGAGTATTAGAATTATGGAGGATGAGATGATTCTTATATTGATAAAAGGTGGAGAGATTTACGCACCTAAATATAGCGGAAGCAAAGATATGCTTATCGCAAATGATAAAATACTCTTAATTGCTGAGTGCATTCCAGAAAAAACAGCTTATACATTAAATAAGAATGCAAAAATAATTGATGCTTCAGAATGTATTATTATTCCTGGATTTATAGATCAGCATGTCCACATTAATGGAGCTGGTGGAGAAGGTGGCCCCCAGTACCGTACACCACCGATTCAATTGAGTGATCTCACTAAAGCAGGGATAACTTCAGTAATAGGGCTACTTGGAACAGACGGAGTCGCAAGGTCATTAAAAGCTCTTTTAATGAAGGCGCGAGGATTGGAAAATGAAGGAATAAGTACATGGATATATACTGGAGCTTATCAGTTTCCTTCGCCAACAATTACTGGAAGTATATCATCAGACATAATGTTAATAGATAAAGTTATTGGTATTAAAATAGCCCTATCAGATCATAGATCTTCACATCCCACAATAGATGAATTAAGGAGAGTAATATCAGAGGCAAGAGTTGGTGGAATGTTATCGGGAAAGGCAGGTATTGTCCACATTCATGTGGGGACTGAAAAATTAAGTCTTATTCCATTATTAGAGATTATAAAAAATACAGATATATCTATAGAACAGTTTGCACCAACCCATTTAAACAGATCTGCAGAATTATTTAGAGAAGCTATAGAGTTTGGGAAGCTAGGTGGATATGTAGATATAACTGCAGGAGTTTCACAAGAATATGGATTTTATGAAGCAATAAAACCAAGTAAAGCAATTAAAAAGCTTATTAAAAATGGTGTTCCAATAAAAAGGATTACTATGAGTACCGATGGAAATGGTAGTATGCCGAAATTTAATGAGAAGAGGGAACTTATTTGTATGCTTATTGCTTCAGCCTCTTCACTACATAAAGAATTTGTAGATATAGTAAAAAAAGAAGAAATACCTATAGGAGATGCAATTAGCATAACTTCTACAAATATTGCAGAACATCTAAAACTATGCCAAAAGGGAGAAGTAAAGGTTGGAAAAGACGCTGATATATTAATATTAGACAAAAACACTCTTCAGATAAAATATGTTATTGCTAAAGGTAAGATAATGATAGAAAACGAAAAAGTTATAAAATTAGGAACATTTGAAAAAATTAAGACAATAGATATAGAATAATTTTCAAAAATATAATAAGAAAATTGTAAGTTTTTTATTTTTGGTATTTATCGATAAGGGGTCGCCTAGAATTGTGCGATATACGCAAAATTTGAAGACATCTTTTGGGTATGATATTATAATAAAAAAGAAAGGAGAATTATTTTAGTTTTAAGAGATAAATTAAATTAGGGTTTCAGAGTTTTCTGAAAGGCACGAGAATAAAAAATTTAAGGAGGTGAGCTCTAAACCAAAAATTGTTTCCTTTTCTTTACTTTTTTCTTAGATTAATAAAAATTAAAGGAGGATATTTTTTAATGTTAATCAGTAAAAAGACCTTAATTTTAACTTTAATGCTAACTTTTATTTTTGTTTTGGCTATCAGTAGTGGTATATATGCTGCCGAAAAAGTATTAGTCATCGGGATGGATACCAGCCCTATAGTCTCTTTAGATCCGGCTAAAGCCTATGAATTTGAGGGAAGCTGGATATTAGATAATGTATATGATAAACTGGTCAGATTCAAACCCGGCTCAGCCAGTGAAATTGAACCTGCAATAGCAGAATCGTGGGAATTTTCCGATAAGACTATAACCTTTACTATAAGAGAAGGAGCAAAATTCTCCAATGGTGATCCGGTAGATGCTGAAGCAGTAGCCTATTCATTAAAGAGGGTAGTTAAATTAGCTCAAGCCCCCTCATGGGTAATTACTCAATTTGGCATAACCGAAGATTCTATAAAAGCTATTGGTAATAAAGTCCAGATAACTATGGACCAGGCTTATTCCCCCAGTTTAGTTCTTTCCTGTATGACCTATTCCGTTACCGGAACTGTTAATCCGAAGATTGCCGAAGAGCATGATGTAGAAGGGGATATGGGAATGGCTTATCTAACAGAACATTCGGTAGGAAGTGGTCCTTATAAGTTAGTCAGCTGGGAGAGAAACCAGAAGATAATCTTTGAACGCAACGAATATTATTGGGGACCTAAACCAGAAATGGATAAGTTAATAATAGTAGATATACCCGAATCATCCAGTCAGCTCCTCCAACTTAAAGGTGGCACTATCGATCTTGCCTGGAACCTCGAACAAGATCAGATTCCGGATGTAGAGAAGACCAAAGGACTCTACACCATCTCCAAACCCCAATTCAAGCTGATATACTTTGCAATGAATGGACAAAATCCACCAACAGATAATGTCCTGGTTAGAAGGGCCGTCAAATCTGCCATAGACACCGAGGCAATTATGAAAGCCATAGGAGGTGGCGTAATCGAACTCCATACCTTCATCCCTAAAGGGATGTTCGGTTACTACGATGGAGAAGAATTCCCCTATAATCCCGAGAAGGCCAAAGAGTTATTAGCCGAAGCCGGCTATCCGGATGGTTTTGAAGTAACCTTAACTGTTCCTGATTTCTTATCCACCGAAGGAACAGTGGTCAAATCCTATCTTGAACAGGTTGGGATAAAGACTAATCTGGAGGTAATTGCTTACACCACCCTCTTAGGTAAATATAGAAAACAGGGATTAGAG
>JAUWQC010000075.1 GCA_030611285.1 bacterium
AAAAACCCAAAACTTTAATTCAAAAAAGTCATTTAAGAAAATGGGTGTCTGTCCCTATTATTCCCGTCCTATTATTCCCTAAAGAAAAATAGCTAAATCTAGGAAATCATTATCTTTGGCAATCTTGAAAAACATTACACTTGCTTCCATGGCTGTTTTCTCATCATAGATTGTATCTCCAACAAACAAGATAGGCCAAAATCCTCTTTCTTTCAAAGATTTAAGGAAACCTAACTTATCCCCTCCCTTTACTTCAAGAAAAAAGTTCATTAGTCTTCTCCTAGAAAGCTCCCTCAGAAACTCTCCTTCCAGGATTCCTGATGCTGCAAAAAGCTTGAATGCCTTTTTGATCAGCTCTTTAAGGATACCTCTCACTGAAGGAAATTCAGTTATATTTTTAAGGGACTTACTATTAAGAGAAGAGTATTGTCTGCTCCATGTATCTTTTTGTTCATCTGTTGCAGTTAAATCAAGTGCTTCTAATGTATCAGAAAGCTGAAGAAATCTATTGGCGCCTGAGGTCTTTTCACACGATTTTATTATTTTCTCCTTTGCTTCCTTTTTAGCTCTAAAAACAATTTCAAAGGCTTTCAGATAATTTAAAGTTTTAACTTCTTTAGAATCAATTAAAGTGCCATCGAAATCAAATACAACAGCAAATCCTTGGTTATTAATCATTTTATACCTCATAAAATCGGAAAAGCTCAGGTACAATTACCTTCCCTTGAAAAGAATTTTTAACTTCCAATTTTACCTTATCTTGCACTGAACCTTCCCTAAAATCAAAATGACATAGAAATAAAAATTCTACTCTCGCCTTCTTGGCAACTTCGCCAGCCTGTCGACCAGAGGAATGACCTGTTTTATTAAGTTTCTCTTCTAGGTTTAAAGTTCCAGAGGCTTCATGAATAAGTGCTTTTACTCCTCTTGCCCTACTAATCACCTCTTTTGAGGGGGAGGTATCAGAAGAATAGACCAGAGAAGAGGTAGAAGTAATAATTTTAACCCCGGAAGTAGGTATAGAATGTAATACCGGAAAAAGCTGAATTTTTATCATAGGGGAGACATTAATCTCTCTATCATCTGCACTAACCCAGCTTATCAAGAAAAGACTTTCTTTTGAAAAAAGGGAAAAAACATTACATAGTTCCTTTGCCTTATTAATAGTGAATTGATTTGATATTATATTTAAGGGTTTCTTCCTTTTCATCAGCCAAAGATTATGGATAAGTGAAGGTACAGCATATATATGATCTGTATGAGAGTGGGTAAGAATAAGGATATCAAGTTTTTTAGGGTCAATACCCACTCGCTTAAGATACTGAACAGGATTTCCAGAACTATCTACAAGAATCGATAATTTCTTTTCTACTACGGAAAATGAGACATTTGCATTATCCTTACTCTGAATTGCACCTGCTGTTCCAAAAAAAACAATTTTCATTCTTTATTTCCTCTTCTTTAACAAAGGGAGTACAACAGAAAAAATTGCCAAGGCAATAAACAGTATAGCAATTGGTTTGGTAAAGAAAACAAAATAATTACCCCCTGCAAGTTTTACTGCTCTTCTAAAATTTTCTTCAAACATCCCTCCTAAAATTAATCCCAGAACAATTGGGGCAATAGGGTATCCACCTTTTTTAAGGAAGTATCCAAGTATACCCAAAGCGAGAGCCACGCCCATATCAAAGATTGCAGAAAGTATTGCCTGTCCTTGAATAGCATAAGAACCAATTAAAGAAAGGACCAAAATTATTGGGATGAGAATAGCCATTGGAACAGCAAGTACTTTTGGGAACAACCTGACTCCAAGAATTTGAAAAGTAAACATAAAAACATTAGAAAGAAATAGGGCAAAGAAAATTGCATATACGAGAGACATTTCCTGACTAAAGAGCTGATAACCAGGAACAACGCCTTTAATAAGCAGGGCACCTAAGAGTACTGCAGTAGCAGCATCACCTGGGATTCCAAGGGATAAAGCTGGGATAAGAGCTCCTCCAGTTACTGCATTGTTTGCAACTTCAGGGGCAATTACTCCTTCAAGGCATCCGGATCCTACCTTCCCAAGTTTCCACTTGGGAGATGAAGTTATATTTTTGGCCCTTTCATAACTCAAGAAGACAGCAATTGAAGCACCCGTTCCAGGAATTGCTCCAATAAGAGTTCCGATTCCTATTGATTCAATTATTATCCTCCACATCCTGGCAATTTTTTTAAGCGGAGGAAAGACTCTATCAATCTTTACTTGCGGAGGAGCAATGTGACCTTGTTTTATTCTCTCAAGATCGAAGAGAACCTGAGAAATACCAAAAAGTCCAATGAGGGCTGGTATGAGATTTATACCACTGGTAAGGGGGGTTTTAGCAAGTAGATCAGGGAATGGGATACGTAGGGCATTGGAAAAAGGATCTGTACCCAGAAGAGACAGAGAAAGACCTAATAAGCCTGTTAGTATACCTTTCGCTAGGTTCTTGGTCGAAACAGAGGCAATTATTGTAAGTCCTACCATAGCAAGACATGCTTTCTCTGCAGGACCAAAGGCAAGAGTTATTTTAGCAATTAAAGGTGAAAATAAAACTAAAATTATTAAGCTGGCAATACCCCCAATAAAGGAAGCTACAACTGCGCCTCCCAAGGCCTGGCCAGCGAGACCCTTTTTTGTCATAGCATGACCATCGTATACTGTAGCTATTGCATTTGGATTTCCAGGTATTCCTAAAAGAATAGCAGGAATTGAGGCTCCTGATACAGCCCCACAATATACTCCAAGAAGAAGAGCTATTCCTGTAGCTTTGGAGAGCTGAAAGCTAATAGGAACCATTAAAGCTATTCCCATTGTTGCCGTAAGACCAGGTAGTGCACCGAGAACAATTCCTAAAACCTCGCCTAATGCAACCCATAGTATGGTTCCCACGTTGAAGATCTGTAAAAAACCTGAAATCAGTTCTTCCAAGATATACCTCCAGGGATTACCAGAATATTAACCCTTTTGCTAAGCTCACCCAGAATATTTGTTTAAATATTATATAAATGAACTCCGTTACTCCTATAGTTATAAATCCTGAAAGGAGAGGAATTCTGAAGTTTTCATTCTTTATTGCCTTTCTAAATAAAAGAAGCATAGTAAAAAAAATAAATAAAAGTATCAGGAAAGTAACTCCTGTCATGAAAAGTCTTCCCGAGAAGATTTCAAAATTTGATCTTCTCCCTATAAGGAAAAGAAAATGAGTTACAAACCTTCCAATTGAATAAAAAAGGATCATTGTGCCTGTACTTGCAAGAAGACCAATGGAAAAATTTCGCATCATATTCCATTTAATATCTCTCTTATAGTAGAAATAGATGAGAGTAAAGAGAAGAACATTTGTGGACAGAATAAAGCCCACAAATCTGAAGAAAAGGATATATAATATGGATAACATTATGGTAAGAATAATTAACTTTTTAGAGGCGGGATCTAAAGTAATTTCTTCTTCTCCAGATTTCCTTTCCTTAAAGAAAAGGTAAATTGATACGCCCAACATAAGAAAACCGATACCTATAGGTATCGCTCTTGATCCAGGATCCCAGCCCATTTCATCACCAATCATTTTTCTCTGTTCAATGGAAAAGCTTAAGATAATATATAGTAATGAAAAAAATATAAATACAATAGGAATTATTATTCTTGTGGTCTTTTTCATTTTCTTTCTTTATAATAAGAGTTTAATTTCATTAAAATTTTTTATTATTCTTTTTATTAATATATCCTCTCTCCATAAATTTGTCAATTTCTCTTTTGCCTTATTTTCTCTTTTAGATTATCATTCTTCATCAACAATAAAACTTAAAAAATTATAAGAGCACCTTAAAAATAAGATGCTCTTATTTTATCCCATTTTTTCTATTTTTAGTTTGAGCAAACTGATAAAAGAGTACTTTTATAAAATCTACCTGTTGCATAATATAAAAATGTGATTTCTACTCTTTTAGTTGTCAGATTATACAGATATGTCTATTTATTTTGTTCCTTATTTAAGAAGTCCTGCTTCTTTCATGACAGGGGTATAAGCTTTTACAAGATCAGCAAAGTAATTATCAAGATCTTTCAACTCATAATATGCAGGAAGTAAGCCCTTGCTTTTCATAAAATCTTGAAACGCTTCAGAGTTGTAGGCTTGGTTAATAATCTCAGCAAGTTTTTTCTTGACTGAATCAGGTGTCCCCTTCTTTACAGAAAATGATCTGAATGATCCGCCGGGTACATTAAGGTTTTCAAATCCTGCTTCTTTAAATGTCGGGATTTGTAGAAGATCTGGTAGAAAACTATGTTCATGATAGAGAATAACAAGTGTGGTTAGTTTATCCATGTTGGCAAGAATCTCTGATTGTGAGAAAATTCCGACGTCACAGTGACCTCCCAAGACATTAACACGCAGATCTTTTCCACCCTGGAAGGGAACTACATTAAAGGACTTGTCAAATGCAAGATTAATGGCAACTGAAGCTACTCCCGTTGCTCCTCCCATACCGGCATTGCCAAGGCTGATTTTTCCTGGATTTTTTTGGGCATCTTCAATAAGCTCATTCACTGTTTTCCATGGTCTTTCCTTAAGAACTGCAATAATAAAGGGATCCCAGTTAAGGCTAGCTATACCCTCTAATTGGTTGTATCCCTCTGTTAGTCCTTGCAAGGTTGCAGATACAGTGTGAGTCCCACTTGCAAGAATAGTATAGCCATCAGCAGGGAGACTTAGCATTTCATTTGTACCTTTGGAACTACCAGCACCACTTATATTGCTAACTATAATATTGGCATCACAGTATTTCTTCATCTCTTCTACAAGAGGTCGGAATATAATATCTGTACCACCCCCAGCACTATAGGGAACCACCACACTGATTGTTTTCTCAGGATCTGGCCAAACCTCTTCTCCCTGACTCACCACAAAAGTTAAAGAAATTATAAGAAATGCAAGCCCAAAGACGATCAATCCTCTTTTACACATTTATATCACCTCCTTTCTTCATTGTATTTTAGTTCTATATTCTTCTTAAGCTACTTAGTGTTTAAGAATCATGGAACCTGTTTGAAAAATGAATCTGAGAATCTATAAATAGGAAATTAACGAAGCCTGGGTACGCTGTATCGCTTTTAATGATTGATCTTTTTTAAATATTACCATAAGTAATTTTTGCTGTCAAGTTTCCAAATTGCCTTGTTATTTACAAATCAAAAGTGGACTATTTTTTTAATAATTTACATTTCAAAAGTGGACTAATCAAAAACAGTAAAAAGATGTAATCTAGAACTAAATTCTAAAAAGAAAAGAGGTTCTAAATTATGTCTGAACAATTACATAAAAACTTTACCGATAAGCAAGTAAAATTATTATTAAAAAGTTAGATAGATAAAGAAATTAAGATTAATTAT
>JAUWQC010000221.1 GCA_030611285.1 bacterium
ATATAATTACATCAAATAATACTTGAATTATATTACTTTTAATTTTTAGTAAATTCATTTTAATATTTCAATTTTTTACTAGCTAAATTTACTGTATATTCTCTAAATAATCTTTACCAACTATTATGGCTACATCTGCATCTTTGCCATATATCTCTTTAAAAATACTTGATGGCAGTTCTTCCATCTCATAACTCGAAAAGATTATCGCCAGTTGGTCCGCTTTTTCTTTATTTTCTTTGCTATAGTATATTACAGTTTTTTCATAATTATAACTATCCGCATTAGAAATCCCCAGTATCTTAAATCCGTAGACTTTTAAATAATCTTTAAACTTTACCGCAGATCCGCTTATGCCATTGCCATTAGAAATTATAATATAGGTTCGCCCGGTTATACTTTTATCTATAATCCGGCCAACATCTACATCTACCCCGAGTGGTATAACTCCAGCAGTTGAAAACCAGGTAACTCTCTCATGCACCAGGTCATATTGAAGTATATATCTTCCAGGCTTCTCCGGAGCAAAGATATATATGTCTTTTTGAAATTCATCTCCTGATCCTATTTCACCTGGAATACGTAATCTTCTGCCATCATCCCAGATTACAACTTCCATAGTATCGCGGTTCAGCCAGTGATATCCAAATCTTATTTCCATTTCAGAATCACTTTTCCAGGTTATGATACCCGTATTTTTGAACCATATAGTAACCGGGAATTTTTCTCCAGGATCTACGTTTTTGGGAGTAGTTCCAAAATCGTCGTATTTTGCAGAATATGCTATATCTACTACAATATATTTTTCAAGAGGGAGAACTCCCTTAGTTGAAAACCAGGTCATTCCTTCCTGAACCAGATCAATTTGTAAGACGTATTGGCCCGGAGCAGAAGGCGCTTTAACATTTATATTAAATACTGCTTCTTCTCCTGGCTTAACTTCTTTTTGGGGAAGGTAACTTCTTTTTCCTTCAAAAACAACCATTTCTTTACTTTCAAAATCAATCCAATGATAACCAAGAAACACTGGATTTTCGCTATCACGTTCCCAGGTAATAGCTCCGGTATTTTTTATTTTAATCTTAAACACATGCCCAACATTTGATGCCATTGCGTCAGGTGAGACACCAGTATCAGTATATACTGCATTGTACAAGCTAGCTGGTTCATCATTGATTATACGTTTCCATATAGCCTTTGGGTCTTCAATATCCGTATCCGGAATCTGAACACTAATAGTTCCATTTTCTATCCAACCAGGACTAGAAGGAATAATAGCAGTCTCAAAATTCTCGGAATTAAAGGATAAAGCTGCCTTTGAATATTTAAGAATGGTTAAAATATCCAGGTCCGTTCTTGTATTTTCCGCTAAAATATTAAAATAATATGGAACATTGGATAAGTATCTTACATTTAATTTCTGTATCAGGAGTTCCCCAAACAACTGCTGCTGGCGCTGGATTCTGTTAATATCCCCAAGCTCTGTAGCTCTGCTTCTGGTATATGACAATGCCTGTTCCCCTGTGAAGTGATGGTTGCCAGGTGAGAAATTAGCACCACTCTTGGGATCAACAAGAGGCCTGTCAATAGTAATATCTACCCCTCCCAGAGCATCTATCAACCGTACAAACCCTTCAAAATCCAGAGTCACGTAATGATTTATTTCCGCATCCAGAAAAGAACTGACTGTCTTTATCATAAGCTCTTCCCCGCCGTAGGCATAAGCATGATTTATTTTATCCTCCCCATAACCCGGTATTTCCACCAGAGTATCCCTGGGAATGGAAAGAAGGACTCCGCTTCCTTCTTCAGGATTTAAATAAAGAAGCATTATGGTATCAGCCCT
The DNA here is from genome assembly GCA_030611285.1 of bacterium. Taxonomy (GTDB): domain Bacteria; phylum Actinomycetota; class Humimicrobiia; order Humimicrobiales; family Humimicrobiaceae; genus Hydromicrobium. Next base: position 1,847 of record JAUWQC010000221.1, read on the forward strand.
GCCGGAATCATTTTCGACATCCCTGCTGTCCCGGCCCATTATAAGGATAGTAATCGGTTCCTGGGGAGATTCTATGGGAGCAAGTATGTTCTCTACTTCTGAAGTGGTAATCGAATTTATAGTCCTGTTTACCGAATTAATATAAAGAAAGAAGCCGCCGGTGCCCGTGCCTCCGGCAACAATTATTGAGGCTAAAACTATTATTATTACCCTTACATATAAAGGTATTTTTTTAAATCCTCTTTTATTCTTTTTCATCCATATAACTTTCAGCATTAAATTTTTAATAAATCAGTACTTAAAATTCCTGACCTTATGCTAACTGACCTTTCTGATATCCGCACCCAGGTTCCTTAACTTCTTTACAAAATCCTCATAACCCCTCTGGATATGGTATATTTCGCTT
>JAUWQC010000112.1 GCA_030611285.1 bacterium
CACATCGGAAGTTGCCAATATAGCACTCCCTTTACTTACAGATCTTTTAACTTTCTCAATATTATTGATAAGCCAGGTAAATTTCGATGCTGAAAAATATGGGTCTAAAAATAATCCTGTTTTTTCTGTTATAATCTTTTCATCTATACTACTTTTCAATTGATTACAAAATGAATTAGTTCTTCTGTCCTGCCATACAATGGCATTGTATAATGGCTCACCCGTATATCTATCAAAAAGTATAATCGTTTCACCCTGATTATCGATTGCTATGGAAACTATTTCTTTATTAGTAATCTTCGACTTTGCAATTACATCCTCAATACCTCTTTTAATCGAAGAGAGAATATCATAAGGATCGTGTTCTACCCATCCATCTTTGGGATAAATTTGCTTTATACTATTCGTACTCAAGGCTTTTAAATGACCATTAACTGTATACAAAACCACTTTAGTTGCAGTTGTGCCTTGGTCAATAGAAAGAATATACTCGTTCATTAAGTTTACTTTGAGATTACAAATATTGAGTATATTTTATTAATCAATATTCTAAACCTCTAAGCAATCCCCCTTTTTTTTCAAAAAATATTTAGGTTTTAACTGTTGTGTTCATATATACAAATTCTCTTACCTTTTATTCCTTCTCAATCGATAATATTACCCATAATATAAGTTAGGTAGGAATAGACCTATTTGGGGATAAAGCATTAAAATAACTAACGTCAAAACCATAATTAACACAAAGGGAACGATTGAATAGTATATGTCTCTCAGGGATATCTCTTTAGGAGCCATTGCTCTCATAAGAAATAGATTATATCCAAAAGGAGGTGTTAGATAAGCTATCTGACAGGTTATTGTATAGAGTACACCATACCAAACCAGATTAAATCCTAGCATGCTCACCAATGGGATATAGAGAGGAGCAACAATGATTAGCATAGCTGTGTCATCTAGAAATGTGCCCATCAACATAAAAGAAATCTGCATAATAATTATGGTTCCCCATGGTCCAAATCCATATTTTAAAAATATTGATTCAACGGCATGTACAGCACCAAGCCCGTCATAGATAGCGGCAAAGCCCATTGATGCGAGAACAACCCACATAAACATACAACTAATACTCAACGTTTTACTGAGTACTTTATCCATTATCTTCCAGCTTAAACGTCCTTTAATAGCTGTAGCAATAGTTGTAGCTACCGCACCGACCGCTGAACTTTCTACTAGACTAGTTACCCCCATAAAAAATAGTCCTGACATCATAAAAATAATAAATAAAGGGAGTAAACTAGCCCGGAGCAATATAAGCTTCTCTTTCCAAGGAATATCCCAATCTTCCCTGGATAATGCTGGTCCCATCTCTGGTTGTATTTTACATCGAATAATAATATAAAGAATAAATAAGACCGCCATCAGGAGACCAGGAAAAATACCAGCTATCCACAATTGACCCACCGGTACTCTGGCTATCATGCCATAGAGAACCAAAACAACACTCGGGGGTATCAAAATACCCAATGAACTACCAGCCTGAATTACACCAGTTACCATCCTCTTATCGTATTTTCTTTTAAGCATTTCCGGTAAAGCAATGCTAGTTCCAACAGTCATACCAGCCACACTTAAACCGTTTATAGCTGCTATTATGGCCATCAGGATAATTGTTCCAATGGCTAACCCACCTTTTAATGGACCCATGAAAACATGTATCATCCCGTACAAATCATCAGATATTTTTGATGCGGAAAACAAATACCCGATATATATAAAAATTGGTAGTGTTACGAGGGGATACCAATTCAGCAGGGTAAAGCTTGCATGGAATGGCATAGCTAAGCCGCCTCTACCCCAAAGGAGTAACGTAAAAATAGAAGCTACGCCACCGATAACAGCATAGATATGCCGCCCGGTGATAAGAACAACAAGCACTGTTAAAAACATTAAAATAGCGATAAATTCATAATTCATGATCTGTCCCCTATCTTCCTTATCCATGATGTATCTTTACCTCTAGCTATCGCCAGGTCCTTAATAAATTCTGCTATATTTTGCAAGAGCATAAGGACGATTCCAATTACACTAATGATTTTAATGGGAGCTACTGGGGGTGCCCATGCAGAATAAGCTACTTGATTATATTTGAGTGAATAGATAACACTCTTACTCCCCCCGTATATAAGCATCACTAGGAATATAAGACCAAAAACAAAGGTAATGATATCGAAAATGGCTTTTTTCTTCGCCGACCAATTTGTATAGAAAACATCCATTCTAACATGCCCTCCGATTAGCAAGGTATATGCACCACCTAACAAGTAATAGGTTACATTAATATATTCAGTTATTTCTAATGACCATATATGTGAGCTGTTAAAAAAATTTCTAGAAATAGCCTCAAACGCCAGCACACCTATCATGGCAAGAATCAAAAACTTCGCCACATTACCTATTCTCAGACTCATCGCATCAACATGCCGCACATATATTTTTAGTGCTTTATTCATTTCAATTTTATTTCCTTCTCATATAAAAATTTTTTATAAAAATTCCCTTCCATATTAATCTTTCCTCCAGTAATAAAAAAATATGGAAGGGAAATCTACTTTTATATCATACCAAAATATTAATGTATACTATAACTGATATCATTTAGATGAGTAGTAGGGAGGACCGGCAGCTTTCATGGTCTCGCTATAATCTTTAAATGCCTGCATAACCCTAGCAGATCTGGGACTTTTCTTAGCATATTCATCCCAGTACTTTTCCCTTTGGTCTTCAACCGTTGTCCACTCATCGACAGGTATCGTGGTAAACTTGAATTTACCTCCATGGGCCTTTTGCCTAGCTTCACCATCCCAATACCAATGTAGTCTGTAATAATTTGATTTTGCTATTGCTAACCGCAACAGTGTTTGCAAATGAGGGGGTATTGCTTCCCATGACTTGGTGTTAACAAACCAACCACCTGACCAAGCTCCGGATATAGGATTAGTCAGAAGATAATCACAACTATCAGCCCATCCTATTTCATAAAGCTCGGTGATACCTGACCAACTAACCCCATCTAGCATACCTGTTTGAAGGGCCATCTCAACATCCTCTACGGGCATAACCGTAGGAACAACACCGAATTGTTCTTTTAAAAATTTACCACTAAATAGGGAAGCAAAAATTCTTAACCCTTTAAGGTCTTCGACGTGCTCTATTGGTTTAGTACTAGCAATATAACATGGATCCCAGCTCCCTTGAGCTAACCAGGTAACTCCTTCTATTTCGCCATAGGATTCCTCCCAGATTTCATTTAGACCATAGTGGTTCCACAGTACGTCAACATCTAGCCCAATACGTGACGGAATCGGAAAATAAGCAGTAAACATGGCTACGTCTGCAGGAGATCCTATTGAGTAGTCATCACTAACAGCCATGTCGACTGTTCCACTCTGTAATGCATGGAATAGCTCGCCATGAGGCACTAATTGGTCAGCTGAATATACATCAATGACCATTTCTCCGTTTGCCGCAATATTAAACTCATCTATTGCGTTTTTACAGACTTGGGCATTCAGGGCAGGGCCGGCATAGGATTGAAGCCTCCACCTGATGGGATCTGTCGCTGCTATTGAAGAAACAGCTAACAAACTCGTTAAAAAAATAACTATTAAAAGTATAAATATTACCTTTTTCATTTACTTTCTCCTCCTATAAAATATTTAGATTTTAAATAAAAATTTCAGTAAGCAATTCTTGTGTTAAGTTAAAAAAGTTAAAATTCACCTCCTCCCTCTTTATAATGGGTGCCTTTCAGAAAACTCTAAAATCCTTGTCTTGCAAGGTTTTAGAATACTTCTATTTTATTCTTTAGCTTCACCCTTAAAAACCTTATAAGATAAGGGTTTATGGAATTGTATGTGAGTTTTTCAACCTTGTAGAAATTTTTAAGTTTTCTGAAATCCTATTATTCTTTAATGGGGAACAAACAACCTCGAATTACTCACTGACATCTATTTTGTTGCCCAAAGAATTAATTTTAACTTTTAATTCTTCTTTTTAGAAATATCTCCATAACTCTAATAAATTCCTTACAGTCCTCAGGAAAAATCTCTCCAATATTTGCCAC
>JAUWQC010000014.1 GCA_030611285.1 bacterium
ACACAGAAATGGAGATAAAACTAATATCCTCCATAGCTATGGAAGAAGGGCAGAGGTTTGCTATCCGTGAAGGGGGAAGAACTATAGGAGCTGGCAGTGTTACCAGGATAATTGAGTAGAACAAAGGAGAGATTTTATTGTTGACATCAAATAAATATAGTGCTAACTTATTAGCTTGCGATTTCTGTTAACAAAAAAAATAACCGGTGAAAAGAATTGAGACAGATAATAATTTTTGCCTGTACTGAATGCAAGAGAAGAAATTATAGTACTGAAAAAAATAAAAAAAATACACCTGATAGAATAGAAATAAAGAAGTATTGTAAATGGTGCAAAAAACATACTATTCATAAGGAGACCAGATAGATAGGGCTGTAGCTCCAATTGGTAGAGCACCGGTCTCCAAAACCGGGTGTTGTGGGTTCGAATCCCTCCAGCCCTGCCAAGTCTATATGAGTAGAACATTGAGTACGGTAGAGGTAGTTTGGGGAAACATGCCAGTGGCATGTTTGCGGGATTCGAAAAGACGGACTGAGTCGAAGACGAGGGAGTCCGCGGCTCTGCAGCGAGCAAAGCGAGACGGAAGACCGAATCCCTCCAGCCCTGCCAAAAGTCAAAAAACGTAGAGGACAAATTATAATGGCTAAAAGGAAAGTTTCAAGAAAGTATAGGAAAAAAGCGATAGTAGAAAGGCAGATGCAGGAAAGAAAGCTCCCATCACAACCAAGGAAGAAAATAAATTGGAAGCAATTTATAAAAAAACTGCCTTCGAGAATTGGAAAATTTTGCAGGGATGTTATACATGAGTTAAAAAGAGTAACCTGGCCTACCAGAAAAGCGCTTTTAAATTATACTATAGTAGTTATAGTTACTATTATTATTTTTGCGGTTATCCTGGGAGTTTTTGATTTTGGCTTCTTACGAATAGTGGAACTGATGACAAAAATTTAATTGTTTGGTGATTTGAATGAGACCAAGATGGTATGTAATTAATTCATATGCAGGATATGAAAATAAAATAAAAACTAACCTGGAGCACAGAATAGAGTCCATGAATATGGATAATAAGATTTTTGACATATATATACCCAAAGAGGATGTAGTTGAAATTAAGAGAGGGAAGAAAGAGGTATCATCTAAAAGAGTGCTTCCGGGCTATCTACTGGTGAAGATGCATCTGGATGATGATTCCTGGTATGTGGTAAGAAATACTCCTGGAGTTACGGGCTTTGTAGGCAGAGAAGATAAGCCAACTCCCTTATCAGATTATGAAGTTAAAAGAATTATGAAAAGGCAGGATGTTGAGAAACCCAAACCTAAGACCGATTTTGAAATTGGGCAGCCTGTAAAAGTAACTACAGGGCCATTTGCGAATTTTGACGGTACTATAAGTGAGATAAATTTGGATCAGGGTAAATTAAAGGTTCTAGTTTCTATATTTGGAAGACAGACACCTGTTGAACTAAGTTTTAATCAGGTGTCAAAAATATAGAAGAAAATTGAAATATTTCTATTAAAATGTATAGTACGAAATTATTTGACTAGAGGTAAGTGTTTATGGCTAAACGAATTATAGCGCAAATTAAATTGCAAATTCCGGCGGGGCAGGCAAATCCTGCTCCTCCTGTTGGTCCTGCTCTTGGGCAGCATGGGGTTAATATTATGGAATTCTGCAAAGCTTTTAATGAAAAGACGGCAAAAGAACAGGGAATGATTATTCCGGTGATTTTAACTGTATATAAAGACAGAAGTTTTAGTTTTATTACCAAAACCCCACCAGCTGCAGTTCTAATAAAAAAAGCTTTGAATTTGGAAAAAGGGTCAAGTGAACCTAATAGAGAAAAAGTTGGGGAACTTTCAAGGGAACAGGTTGAAGAAATTGCAAGAATTAAGCTAAAAGATTTAAATGCTAGAACTTTAGAGCGCGCAGTTAAAATAATAGAAGGAACTGCTAAAAATATGGGAATAAAAGTAGGTTCCTAAGGTTGATTCTATGATAGCAGTAGATAAGTAATTGACGCAGAGTAAAATTATTAAGTAAAAAAGGCGGTAGGTTTTGAAGAGAGGGAAAAAATATTTATCGAAATTAGAAAATTTGGATAAAAATAAGATGGTAAGCCCAAAAGAAGCTATTAACTGGATTAAAAAGAACCATTATGCTAATTTTGATGAGTCTGTAGATATTAGTGTAAATTTAGGCATTGATCCCAGAAAAGCTGACCAGATAGTAAGGGGAACTATAGTTTTGCCTAACGGAACCGGGAAGGTTCCCAGGGTACTTGTTTTTGCGCAGGGTGAAAAAGCCGAAGAAGCCCGGAAAGCAGGAGCAGATTATGTCGGAGGAGAAGATTTCATAGGTAAAATCAGCCAGGGATGGCTGGATTTTGGAGTTTGTATTGCGGCACCAGACATGATGAAGTATGTAGGTAAAATTGGTAAGATTTTAGGCCCTAGAAAATTAATGCCCAATCCTAAATCTGGAACAGTTACTTTTGAACTAAAAAAAGCGGTGGAGGATTCAAAAAGAGGAAAACTGGAATACAGGACTGATAAAAATGGTGTAGTGCACTGTAGTATGGGAAGAGTATCATTTGGATTAAAAGAACTACTGGAAAACTATGCGGCTCTATTGGATGCAATTATAAAGTCAAGACCTGCTTCAGCTAAAGGTAAATACATAAAAAGTATTTATATATCAGCAACTATGAGCCCAAGTATTAAGATTGATCCGGGTAAGAGCATTGAAGTAGCAGAGGTGGCATAAGAAAATTAAAATGAATTTGATATAAACAAATATATAATACAGCCCTAGACCGTAGGTGTTATTATAAGGATTTAATAACTTAATTTCCTACCGAGGTTGATTTGAAAAGATTAAATCGGCCTTTAGAACAATTGGGGTCGATTTAATCTTTATAAATCTTATATTTTTTAAAAATAAATAATTTGGAGGTCGGAATGGCCAGACAAGAAAAAGTGGATAAAGTAAATGAGTTAAAAGAGATATTTAAGAGCAGTTACGGTCTTATTTTTACTGATCATAGTGGGCTTAGAGCTGAAGATGCTGTAGTAGTAAGAGATAAACTGGTGGAGATAAATTCTTATCTTAAAATAATAAAAAATACTCTTGCCCTTATTGCGGCTAAAGATGTTTTTAAAGATATAAATCTTGAGGAAGTATTAAAAGGGCCGACCAGTATTGTTGTAAGCGGTAAGGATATGGCTTCAACTGCTAAGGTAATAGAAGGTTTTTCAAAAGATCTAGATACATTAAAAGTAAAAGTGGGAATACTTGAAAATAGACTTCTAAGTCCGGAAGAGGTTAATAAGTTTGCCAGTTTGCCTGGAAAAGAAGTTTTACTTACCAATTTAGTGATATCAATTAAATTTCCAATAGCTAAGTTGGTAAATGTTTTAAGTGCTCTAACCAGAGATCTGGTAATAATTCTGGATGCAATTAGAGAAAAAAAAGAAAAGAATAATAATTAGGGGAGGGATAATGGCAGAACCAAAAAAAACAAGTGACAAAATAGAAGAAAAAAAAGAAAAAAGTAAGGATGAACAAAAAGTGAGTGAAGAAAAAAAAGAAACAGTTAAAGCAAGTGAAGAAAAGGAAGAAATAGCTAAAGTAGGTGAAGAAAAGAAAGAAGCAGTTAAAATAAGTGAAGTTAAAAAAGAAACAAATAAAGTAAAAGAAAAAGAGAAAACTGCTGGTAAGAGTAAATCTATTGATGAAATTTTAAGTGCTGTTGAAAAAATGACTGTACTTGAACTTTCTGAACTGGTAAAAGCTCTTGAAGAAAAATTTGAAGTTAGTGCGCAAGCGATGGCAGTTGCAGCTCCTGCAGCCGGTGGAGCAGCTTCAGCTCAGGGAGCAGCCCCTGCTGAGGAAAAAACAGAATTTGATGTTCAATTAAAATCAGTTGGAGCTAAAAAAATACAGGTTATTAAAGTAGTAAGATCTGTAACCAGTCTTGGTCTAAAAGAGGCCAAAGAAGTAGTTGATAAAGCACCGAATATGGTTAAAGAAGGGGTTTCAAAGGAAGAAGCAGAAAAAATAAAGAAACAACTGGAAGAAGCTGGCGCTGAGGTTGAAATAAAGTAGTGCAGTAAAAACCATACTAATTCCGGATATTTAAGGATGACAATGTAACTGAGCTATTACACTATTTAAAGGGAAGCGTCTATTATTTCGAGATTTGAAGTAAATAGTTGACTATTAATTTATATTTGATAAACTGGTGGTTTGTGAGTTTTTCTTGGAAAAATTTATCAATGCTATTTTATATAGTTTTTTACCCAATGCATAGGTTTTTATATTTATTTTGTCATAGCCCTTTTTTACTGCTTTATCAAACTTAGAATATAATAAAGAGGAGAATAAATTAATGCAAAAAATCAAAAAAATCCAGAGGTATAATTTTGGCAAAATCCCACAATTAATGGATATGCCTCACCTTCTGGATATACAGAGGAAGTCTTTCCAATGGTTCCTGGAAGAAGGACTGATGGAAGCTCTAAAGGATATTTCACCCGTTGAAGATTTTACAGGCAATATGTCAATTGAGTTTTCAAACTATAATTTTGATGATGAGAATTCAGCTCCAGACGAGTGTAAAATGCAGGATATGTCTTATACTGCCCCTTTAAAAGTTCTGACAAGATTTATAAATAAAGAAACGGGTGAAATAAAAGAGCAGGAAGTCTTTATGGGGGATTTTCCTATGATGACTGAAAGAGGAACTTTTATAATTAATGGAACAGAGAGAGTGGTAGTATCTCAATTAGTCCGTTCTCCGGGAGTATATTTTGATACAGATATAGATAAGAAGACTGAAATAGACATATATATGTGTAAAGTTATACCTACCAGAGGTTCATGGATTGAGATTGAAACTGATAAAAGAAATATTGCCTATGTGAGAATTGATAGAAGAAGAAAGTTTTTACTTACTATTTTCTTAAAATCTGTAGGTTTTGGAAATAATGAAGACCTACTAAACATTTTTGGGCCATATGATAAAAAAGACTGTATTAAAAACACTCTGGAGAAAGATTTTACCGAAACTGAGGAAGAAGCATTAATTGAGATATATAAAAAATTAAGACCTGGAGAACCACCAACAGTTGAAAGTTCCAGAAATCTCATAAATTCCTTATTTTTCAATCCAAAAAGATATGATTTTGGAAAAGTAGGGAGATATAAAATGGATCAAAAGCTAATGGAGGAAACTGATAAAAATATTTTAGATAAGCTTGATATCATTAATGCCAAAATGGGTATAGATACCAGTCAGAAACATATCCTGAATTGTAAGGACATATTCTTAATAGTTAAATATCTGGTTCAACTTATGAGTGGAATAGGTGAAATAGATGATATTGACCACTTTGGTAATAGAAGAATCAGAAATATTGGGGAGCTCATACAAAATCAAGTAAGGATTGGTCTTTCAAGGATGGAAAGAGTTGTAAAGGAAAGAATGACCACCCAGGATGTTGATACCATAACCCCAAAATCTTTAATTAATATCAGGCCCCTGGTCGCCAGTCTAAAAGAATTTTTTGGCAGCGGGCAGCTTTCGCAGTTTTTAGATCAAACCAATCCTTTAGCTGAAATTACTCATAAAAGGAGGCTAAGTGCTCTTGGTCCTGGTGGACTGAGCAGGGAGAGAGCTGGTTTTGAAGTGAGAGATGTTCACTCATCGCACTATGGGAGAATGTGTCCCATAGAAACGCCAGAGGGTCCTAATATTGGACTGATTGGCTCTCTGGCTACCTATGCAAGATTAAATGAGTATGGATTTATAGAAGCCCCCTACAGAAGAGTTATTAATAGTAAATTGACCAATAAGGTGGAGTATTTATCTGCAGATAATGAAGAAAATTATGTAATTGCCCCGGCAACTGCAAAAGTCGGAAAAGACGGTAAATTTCTGGAAGAAAGAGTCATGGCCCGTTCAGGTGATGAAATAGTCACTGTTGAACCGGGCGTGATAGATTATGTAGATGTGTCACCAAGGCAAATTTTTAGCGCTGCTGCATCTCTTATACCATTTCTGGAGCACGATGATGCCAATAGAGCATTAATGGGTTCTAATATGCAGCGTCAGGCAGTGCCATTAATTGAACCTGAGCCTCCACTGGTAGGTACAGGAATGGAAGAAAAGGTAGCAAGGGATAGTGGAGTACTGGTTCTTGCCAAAGACGATGGTGTAGTTGAAGAAGTATGCGCAGACCATATTAAGATAAATTACAAGAAAGAAAAGAACTATATTCATAGTTTGTATAAATTTAGAAGATCAAACCAGGGGACCTGTATAAATCAAAAGCCCGTTGTGGAAGAAAGTGAAAAAGTTAGAAATGGTAGTGTAATTGCAGATGGACCTGCAACCAGTGCCGGTGAACTGGCGCTGGGTAGGAACTTAAGAGTAGCCTTCATGTCCTGGGAAGGATATAACTATGAGGATGCAATTATTATTTCAGAGAGGTTGGTAATAGAAGATATCCTATCTTCTATTCATATTTCAAAACAGCAAGTAGAAGCCAGGACCACAAAGCTTGGAGCGGAAGAGATAACCAGGGATATACCAGGTATAGGGGAGGAAGCTTTAAAATATTTAGATGAACGTGGAATTATAAGTATTGGAGCTGAGGTAAAACCAGGAGATATACTGATTGGCAAGATAACACCAAAGGGTGAAACAGAGCTTACGGCAGAAGAAAAATTGTTGAGGGCAATTTTTGGCGAAAAAGCAAGGGAAGTAAGAGAGAGCTCCCTTAAAGTGCCTCATGGTGGAGGCGGGAAAGTTTTAGATGTACAGCTATTTTCCAGAAAAAAGGGACACGACCTTCCACCAGGAGTAAATGAGCTTGTCAGAGTATTCATTGCAGAGAAAAGAAAGATTTCCATTGGTGATAAGCTCGCAGGGAGACATGGTAATAAAGGAGTCATATCGGTAATTCTTCCTGAAGAAGATATGCCTTATACTGAAGAGGGTGAACCAATAGATATAATATTTAATCCTCTGGGGGTTCCTTCAAGAATGAATGTAGGTCAGCTGCTGGAATGTCATCTTGGCTGGGCAGCTTATGAAGGATGGAATAATAAAAAGGAGAATAGTAGCAGCAACGGTCCTGTCTATGTTGCAACACCTATTTTTGAGGGAGCAAAAGAAGAGGATGTAGTAAAATTGCTAAAGATGGCTAATCTCCCCCGGAGCGGAAAAACTGCTTTGTATGATGGCCGGAGTGGAGAGAAACTATCTGATAATATTACTATAGGTTATATATATGTAATGAAATTGCTTCATCTGGTAGATGACAAGATTCATGCAAGATCTACCGGTCCATATTCTTTAGTTACCCAGCAGCCACTGGGCGGTAAGGCACAATTTGGTGGTCAGAGATTTGGAGAAATGGAAGTGTGGGCATTGGAGGCTTATGGTGCTGCTTATGCGTTGCAGGAAATGCTTACTATAAAGTCAGATGATGTAACAGGACGTGTGAAGACCTATGAAGCAATCGTAAAAGGTGAAAATATAGAGAAGCCGGGAATTCCGGAATCATTTAAGGTGCTTATAAAAGAAATGCAGAGCCTGGCACTTGATGTGGAGGTATTATCAGAAGAAGGGAAGGAAGTAAAAGTATTGAGAGCTGAAGATGAGATTATGAAAACTGTGGAGGATTTAGGAATTGATCTTAAGGAAGAGAAAGATCTGGAAGACGGGAAAGTGAAGGAAACTATAGGAAAGGATGAAAAAATAAAGAGAAAGAAATCAGAAGAGGAGAAAGAAGAAAGCAACACTAAAGTGTCCAAAAAGAAAAAGGTAAGAAGTAAAAAATAAAATAATGATTAGTATTGCTTAAGACTAATCTAATTAATTTGGAGGGATTTTGTAAATGGTTGTAAGTATAGATGTAAATAATTTTGATGCTTTAAAAATTGGGCTTGTTTCACCAGAAAAAATTAGATCGTGGTCCAATGGCGAGGTTAAAAAGCCTGAAACTATAAATTATAGGACATTAAAGCCGGAAAAAGATGGGCTATTCTGTGAGAGAATTTTTGGCCCCACCAAAGACTGGGAATGTTACTGCGGGAAATATAAAAGGGTGAGATTCAAGGGAATAATTTGTGAGAGATGCGGGGTTGAAGTAACCAGATCTAATGTAAGAAGGGAAAGAATGGGGCATATTGAGCTTGCATCTCCGGTTTCACATATATGGTTTTTCAAAGGAGTTCCCAGCAGGATGGGATATGTTCTGGATATCAGCCCCAAGGATTTGGAAAAAGTTCTCTACTTTGATTCCTATATTATAACCAGTATCAACAGAGAGAAAATAGCTGCTGAAGAGGAGGAAATCAAAAAGTTAAACCAGAAGGCTCTGGACAGGGCAAAGGAATTGCACCAGCTGAGACTGGAAGAATTAAAATTAAATAGAGATAATTTTATAAGTGAAAATAATAAAATTGGTGATAAGGAAAGTTTAATTGAAGTTCGGCAAAAAAATAAGAAAGTAGATGAAAATGATATAGATGGTAAGACTGGAGAGAAAAAAATTCCTGAATTGGATTTAGAGGTAAAGAAAGCGAAAATGTTAAAAGAGACAGAGATGCTCCTGGAAGAAGAGGAGGAAATATATCAGGAAGAAATTGATCTGATAAAAAGAGCTGATACTTTTTTCTTTAATTTAGAGGAAAAGATGCTGGTCTCTGACGAAGCTCTGTTTAAGAAAATGAAAGAAATTTATGGACGGTATTTTAAAGGTGGAATGGGGGCAGAGGCTGTAAAAGAACTACTGAAAAATATTGATTGCAAAAAAGAAGTCGAGGACCTTAAGGAAACTGTGAAGAAGTCCAAAGGTCAGAAAAGAAGCAGGAGTATAAAGAGACTAAAAATATTATCTTCACTTATGAAATTTGACAATAAGGCTGAATATATGGTTCTGGATATACTTCCCGTAATTCCCCCGGACTTGAGGCCAATGGTTCAGTTGGATGGTGGAAGGTTTGCCACATCTGATTTGAATGACCTGTACAGAAGAGTTATTAATAGAAATAACAGGCTTAAGAAACTACTAGAACTGGATGCCCCTGAAATAATTATTAACAATGAAAAGAGAATGCTTCAGGAAGCCGTTGATGCACTTTTTGATAATGGAAGAAGAGGCCGGGCTGTAGTTGGTGCTGGAAACAGGCCACTTAAGTCTTTAAGTGATATGCTTAAGGGCAAACAGGGTAGATTCAGACAGAACCTTTTAGGTAAAAGGGTGGATTATTCAGGGAGATCGGTTATTGTAGTTAATCCTAATCTTAAGCTGGAACAGTGTGGGCTTCCAAAGAAAATAGCTTTGGAACTATTCAAGCCCTTTGTTATGAAGAAATTAGTTGATGAGGGATTTGCCCAGAATATAAAGAGTGCCAAGACTATGGTAGAGAAAGAAAGTAATGAAGTCTGGGATATATTAGAAGAGGTAATTAAAAATCATCCTGTCCTGCTTAACCGTGCACCGACACTTCACCGGCTTGGTATACAAGCGTTTATGCCTGTACTGATAGAGGGTAAGGCTATACAAATTCATCCTATGGTTTGTACTGCATTTAATGCAGATTTTGATGGCGACCAGATGGCTGTTCATGTACCTTTATCAAATGAGGCAAAAGCTGAAGCAATGATTTTAATGCTGTCTGTAAATAATATATTATCTCCTGCAAACGGCCAACCGATTGTTGTTCCTTCTCAAGATATGATTCTGGGAATATATTATTTGACTTCAGAAAGAGAAAAATCAGAAGGAAAGGAGAGATTTTATAATAATTCACAGGATGCTATTTTAGATTTTGATTATGGTTTTATATCTTTGCATACGCCTATTAAAGTGAAAATTGAGGAGAAAGTAATCAAGACCACAGTTGGAAGAATAATATTTAACGAATCGCTGCCTGAGGATTACAAATTTATTAATAAAGAAATATCCAAAAAAGAACTTATTAATATTATTGCTGAATGCATCAACAAATTTCCTCAAAATGTTGTTACTGAGGCACTGGATGCTATTAAACAAACAGGATTTAAATATGCCACCAGGTCAGGTATTACTATAGGAATAGATGATATAGATGTACCACCTGAAAAAGCCAGGATTTTAAGCAGTGTGGAGAAAAAAGTTGAAAGAATTGAGGATTATTACAGGCAAGGTTTGATAACAGAATTTGAAAAACATCAAGCATTGATACAAACATGGTCACAGGCTAATGAAAGCGTAGCTAGCGCTATGGAAAAGAATTTTAACAAATTTAATTCGGTTTATATGATGGCTACATCCGGTGCTAGAGGAAATATAAAACAGCTCCGTCAGTTAGCAGGTATGAGAGGACTGGTAGCAAATGCTAGAGGAGATATTATAGAGAGTCCTATCAAATCTAACTTTAGAGAGGGACTTACGGTTTTAGAATATTTTATTTCCACCCATGGTGCCAGACAGGGACTTGCAGATACTGCACTACGAACTGCAGATTCGGGATATCTGACCAGACGGCTGGTTGATGTTGCACAGGATACTATGGTAAAAATTAATGACTGCGAGACCGAGGATGGTGTAAATCTTTATGTTTTAACTCTTGAGGGAGAACCTAATATTAATTTAATAGGAAGAACCTGCCTGGGAGATGTTAATAATCCTAATACTAAAAAGAATATAATAAAAGGTGGTGAAGAAATTACTGAAAAGCACCTGCAGAAGTTCATACATGCCAATATTGAGAGCGTAAAAGTGCGTTCAGTTATGGCTTGCAAAGTAGAATCCGGAGTTTGCCAGAAATGCTATGGAAGAGATCTTGCTACTGGCAAAGTGGTTGAAATTGGAGAAGCGGTAGGGATTATAGCAGCGCAATCTATTGGGGAGCCAGGCACACAGCTGACTATGCGTACTTTCCATACAGGTGGAGTAGCAAGTACTGTAATCCAGAAGTTTATAAAATCGCCAGTTAAGGGAAAGCTTATATTCAGTAAAGAATTGTTATCTGAGCTTAATATTAAAAAAGCCGACCTCACCGAGAAGGATACCAGCGAGGTTATTGAGATAAATATAGAACATATTCCACATAAATTAATTTTCCAGGTTCAGATGGAGAGAGGAGATATTGTAGATGTAATTATTCCTAAAGGAGAAATACTCAATATAAATAAAAAAGTAAATGTTGAGGTTGGAGAGGTTTTCGCTAAACTGATTCTTACTGCTAAGAGAAAAAAACATGTTCACAAGCATGAAAAAACTTTTGAGGGTCTTGATATTACCAGCGGTCTACCCCGGGTAGTAGAATTATTCGAAGCCAGAACGCCTAAAGAACATTCGTTTATAGCAGAGATATCAGGAAAGGTTGAAATTGAAGATGTAGATTCTAGATTTAGAATGCTTACCATAAGGAGTAAAGATGGCAAGCAGGAAAATGTTTACCAGATCCCGATTAGAGCAAGATTAAGGGTTAAAAACGGAGATAAGATTTCTGCAGGAGATCAATTGACTGATGGACCAAGAAATCCTCATGATATATTAAGAATTAACGGAATTAAGGAATGCGAACAATATTTGGTAAAAGAGGTACAGAATGTATATAGAGCCCAGGGTGTGGATATAAATGATAAACATATAGAAGTAATAGTCAGACAAATGCTGAAGAAGGTTACCATAATTGATCCTGGAGATAGTAATTTTCTTCCAGGGCAGCTTGTAGGCAGGCTCTATTATGAAAAAGAGAATAACAAATTAATTTCTAATATGAAAGTACCAGCAACAGCTGTTCAAGATTTGATGGGTATAACCAAAGCTTCGCTGGCGACTGATAGTTTTCTTTCAGCTGCATCATTTCAGGAAACTACCAGAGTGCTAACAGATGCAGCTTTGGAGAATAAAATAGATAGATTATCTGGACTAAAGGAGAATGTAATATTAGGTAGAGCTATACCGGCAGGAACGGGTATGAGCAGCTATAGGGACTATCAATTAGATTACCCTGGCTATAAGGAGGACAATAAAGATGAGATAGAAATCCTTCAGGAACCAGAAGGGGATGAAGAAAAAGAAATAGAAATTAATATCTAAAATATAAGTAAAAAAATACTATAAAATAGCCATTTTTTTATATTGACATTTTAATTTTTAGATGATAATCTCTTTTTTCGTGTCTTCAAAAAAGGTTATCATTAATCATTTTTTGTTGTGGTAGTATTGTTAAATTGAGCTAGAGGATAGGGTATTTATGCCTACTATAAGTCAACTGGTTAAAAAAGGAAGAAAAAGATTAAAAAAGAAAAAGAAAACACCTGCTCTTCAGGGAAATCCTTTAAGAAGAGGTGTATGTATTAGAGTATATACTTCTACTCCCAAGAAGCCGAATTCAGCGCTGCGAAAAGTAGCTAGAGTAAGGCTTACAAATGGAGCTGAGGTTACAGCATATATACCAGGAATTGGTCATAATCTACAGGAGCACTCTATAGTATTAGTAAGAGGCGGTAGAGTAAAAGATCTCCCTGGGGTGAGATATAAGATTGTCAGGGGCACGTTAGATACTGCAGGGGTTGAAGATAGAAAATCTTCACGCTCGAGGTATGGATCTAAGAAGCCAAAGTAATTTATGAGGAGTTAATAAATGCCAAGAAAAGGAAAACCTCCGAAAAGGAAAATAAAGACAGATCCTGTTTATAAAAGCAGGGTTGTATCTCAACTGATTAACAAGGTTCTGACAGATGGTAAAAAAAGTATTGCTGAGGATATAGTATATAAGAGTCTGAGAATTCTGGGAGAAAGGACCAAAGAAAATCCATTAGAGATACTGGATAAATGTCTTGATAATGTAAGGCCTGTGCTGGAGGTAAAACCAAGAAGAGTTGGCGGAGCTACTTATCAGGTACCGGTGGAAGTCTCTGCGGAAAGAGCAAATACGCTGGCTATTAGATGGATAGTTGATTTTGCAGGCAGAAGGAAGGAAAAGACTATGGCTGCAAGGTTATCTGCCGAGATTTTAGATGGTGCCAGTAATACTGGAAGCAGTATTAAAAAGAAAGAAGATTTACATAAGATGGCTGAGGCAAACAAGGCTTTTGCGCACTATAGGTGGTAGTGTAGGTGACTATATATGGCTAGACAAGTTTCATTAAAAAATACAAGAAATATAGGTATAACTGCTCACATAGATGCA
>JAUWQC010000194.1 GCA_030611285.1 bacterium
TAAAAATCGAATTGCTAAAATATGGCGGTTATGGTTATGTACACATATTGAAAAATATTCTTCCAATTATGAAAAAAAGAGGTTTTACACAAGAAGATATAAATTTCATAACATTAAAAAATGCAAAAGAGTTACTAAATGTGGATTAATTTCTAACAAATAGATTTGTAAAATGAAAACAAAAAAATATTTAGCCATAGATTTTGGAGCCAGTAATGGCAGAGCTACTATTTGTAGTTTTGACGGATCGAAATTAAATGTAGAAGAAGTCCACAGATTTAACAATCAACCAGTTTATGCAAATAAAGTATTATACTGGGATATATTAAGACTATATTTTGAGTTAAAAGTAAGTTTAAAAAAAGCTATAGGGAAATATAAGGAATTATCTAGCATGAGTGTCAATACTTGGGGTATTGATTTTGCACTTTTAGATAAAGAAAAAATGTTACTTTCTAATCCCATACACTATCGTGATTTGAGAACAGAAGGAATATATAAAAAAGTATTTGAAATTAAAAAAGAAAAAGATCTCTATAAAGAAATTGGTGTTCAGTTCATGCAAATGAACACCCTATTTCAATTATATTCTATGGTTTTAAAAAATTCTTTTTTACTTAAAAATGCTGCTTATTTTATAATGTTAGGTGATTTATTTAATTTTTTTCTTACTGGAGAAATATTATGTGAGTATACAAATGCTACTACTACTCAATTATTTAGCCTGAATAATAAGAATTGGAGTAAATATATTATTGAAACATTGAATATACCAATTAACATATTTCAAAAAGTAACAGAACCTGGGATTATTATAGAAAAACTATCAAAAGAACTTTGTCAAGAGATTGGTTGCAATCCTATTCCTGTATCACTTTCTGCTTATGATACTTCTTCTGAAATTGCAGCAATTCCAATATCATCAGAAAATAGGAATATTGACTGGGCATTTTTTTGTTGTGGTACCTGGGCAATGGTGGGAATAGTATCAGAAAAACCTATAATAAATGATAAGGGATATATTTATGGATATGGTAATGAAGGCGGGGCAGAATTTAAATATAACTATCTCAAAAATATGGTCGGTATGTGGATTATCCAAAAATGCAGGGGAAAGTGGGTAATTGATTACGGTAAATTTATTGGATGGGATGAAATAATAGAAATTGTGCTTGAAACACCAGAAAAAGATATTTTTATTGATATAGATGAATCTTCTTTTGAAAAAGAAATATTTGATATGCCATCAACTATAATTAATTATTGTAAAAACACTAATCAAGAAATACCAGATTCTATAGGAGCTATTTCTAGGGTTTTCTATCAAAGCTTAGTATTAAAACTAATGTATAATATTAAAAATCTAGAAGATGCTACTTTAAAAAAAATACAGATTATTCACATGGTAGGGGGTGGATCCAAAAATACATTGTTATGCCAGTGGATAGCTGATGCACTTAATGTACTTGTTGTATCTGGACCATCAGAAACAACCACAATGGGTAATATTTTATATCAGATGTTAGCTAAAAGAGATATAAAAGACCTGGAACAAGGTAGACAAATTTTAAGAAACTCTGTATTGTTAAAACATTATAACCCAATTAAAAATGCTTTATGGGAAAATAAATTTGACCTTTATCTGAAATTTTTAAAGAGTAGAAAGATATAGTAAATGAATGAAGAAAAACTGGTCTGTTTTACCAGGGATGAGCTTTTAAAACCAAGGGAGATAATCTTGGAAATAATGGAGTATATGGTAAAAGCAGGGCTTACCGATTATACAGGTGGAAATATGGCTTTAAGGATAGGAGATAAGATATATTCTACACAGACAAAAGCTTCTATAGAGTACAGATGGAAGCTTCATCCCGATGATATTATAGTAACCGATGTAGAACAGAATATCCTTGAGGGAAGAAAAGAAAAACTATCAAGCGAGGCAGACCTCCATCATGGAATACTAAAGAGATTTCCGGAAATAAATTGTACCTTGCATGGAAATACCCACTATAGCCCACTGATAGTATCAGGGGGACTGAAAGCTGAACCTGTGATACTGGCGGCCAAAGAATTCGGCATAGGGGATATTGCTGTAGTGCCAAAAGAATATCCAATGTTTTCAGAAGAAGAGAAAAATTATATATATGACACCTTTGCTAAGATGAAGACAAAAAGTGAGGCGATGGTTGTCATCATGCATGATCACGGAACGATAGTTGCTGCTGAGAACCATAATAAAGCTTTTGTATTATTTAATGCATTAGAGGCAAACTCTAAATATATTTACGATAAAGAGGTTTTAAGGACCGGCAGGCTTGTAAGCAGTGTATTTGAAAAGATAGAATTAAATTCAAAAGAATCAAGGCTGGCAAATCCTGGTGATGGTTATAAGGATGGGAAAGAAAATAATATTTTAACTGCACAGGATATAGAGGATCTTAGTAAAAGTTCGTCTTCAAAGAAAGTTATTATAAAAAAAGGTTCTATACTTACTTCAATGGCGGAAACCAGGGCCAGAGAGCTGGGAATTGAATTGGTAAGAGAATAATCAATAATTTATAAATATATAAATAAGAAATGGAGAAAAAAATGGCACCCAAGCTAATACTGATGTTTACCCAAAATGACGTAACCGTATCAGACGCCTTAGAGCATTTTGATATGGTATCTGATCTTGATGTAGACTACTATGGATTCAAAGAGATTGGTCT
>JAUWQC010000066.1 GCA_030611285.1 bacterium
ATAAAGGGTATTAAATTAGATATTATAAAACAGGCGCTGGAAAAGGCACGTGAGGGAAGGTTATTCATATTAGATAGAATGTTAGAAGTCATTCCGGAGCCTAGAAAAAGTCTGTCTAAGGCTGCGCCAAAAATAACTAACTTTAAAATTCCCAGGGAAAAGATCGGCGAAATTATTGGACCTGGTGGAAAGAATATCAAAAGAATAAAAGAAGAATTTGAGTTAGATGAAATTGAAATAAGTGACTATAATGGAGAAGGTATGGTTTCCATTATTTCTTCAAATGATGTTAATATTAAGATGGCCCGCAAAAGGATAG
This sequence comes from bacterium, assembly GCA_030611285.1. GTDB lineage: Bacteria > Actinomycetota > Humimicrobiia > Humimicrobiales > Humimicrobiaceae > Hydromicrobium. Next base: position 320 of record JAUWQC010000066.1, read on the forward strand.
AAGGAATGTTAAAGGGTGTTGAAGATATAAAAGTGGGTGAAGAGTTTACAGGAACTGTGGTAGGAATAACCAGCTACGGAGCTTTTGTAAATTTAATTCCTGGAGTAGATGGACTTCTTCATATATCCAAAGTTGCAAATAAAAGAATTAAAGATGTTAAAGATTATTTAAAAATGGGTGATAAGATACTGGTTAGAGTTGGTAATATTGATTCCAGGACTAAAAAAATAGGTCTGGAAAGAACTGATATCTGAATAAACTGATATCTGAATATTTTATTAGTGAGGTAAATAAGAAAATAGTTTCATCGAGTAGCATAGAATTTGACCAATATGAAATAACAGAGTTAGATAATGGAATAAGGGTTATTAGTGAGTATATCCCTCATTTTAGGTCAATATCGTTAGGTTTCTGGGTACCGGCTGGATCCAGAAATGAAAATAGAAATATCAATGGAATTTCCCACCTTATAGAGCATCTTATTTTCAAAGGCACCAGTAAAAGAAGTTATAGAGATATAGCTGTTGAATTTGATTCAATGGGTGCCGATTTTAATGCTTTCACGGGTAAAGAAAACTGCTGTGTCTATGCTGATTTCATTGACACTCATCTGGACAGTTGTGCAGAATTATTATTTGATATTCTAACCAACTCCTCTTTTTTAACAGAGCATATAAAAACCGAAAAGAAAGTAATAATTGAGGAAATAAAGATGGTAGAAGATAATCCCTCAGACAATATTATGAATTATTTCTACGAAGCGGTTCTGGACGGACATCCTCTAAGCCTGCCAATTTTAGGCACTAATAATTCACTAAAAAATATTAAAAAATCTACCATACTGGACTATTTTAAGGAAAAGTTTGGTATCGGAGGTATTGTTATCTCAGCTGCTGGTAATATAAAACATAAAGATTTGATAGATAAAATTAAGAAAAATATTAGTGGAATGGAAAATAGAAAATATATAAATGATTTTACCGGGCAGAAACCTCCGGAGAATGGAAGGGTGAAGAAAATATACAATCGTAAGACAAGCTCAGTTCATATGTGCTTTGGTGGTCTGGGCTGCAGGCGGGATAGTGAGGATAAATATCCAATTTCATTATTCACAAATTTATTTGGTGGAAGTATGAGCAGCAGATTAGTCCAGAAAATAAGGGAGGAAGAAGGTCTGGCTTATTCAATTTTTAGCAGCAATGTCCAATATCTGGATACAGGGGTAACAATTATATATTCAGCTTCTTCACCTAAAAATGTTGGTAGAATTTTAAAATTGATTAAAGATGAAATAGTTGATATCAAAAGGTGTGGAGTAAATGAAGTTGAGCTGGAAAGAGCCAAGGAAAATTTAAAAGGAAATATTGTTCTGAGTGTTGAAGATATGAATTCAAGAATGTTTAGGTTGGGAAAGGGGCTTCTATTTAATAAAAAAGTTTTGACTATTAACCAGATATTAAAGAAAATAGATAAGGTAAAGAAAAATGATTTAGATGGCGTAGTTGATAAGTATTTTAAATTAGATAAGATGAGTCTGGTAGCACTGGGAGAACTAAATAAAGGCAGGTTATTATGAAAAAGATAGTAATGTTCGGTATTTGTGGAAAAATGGGGACATCTATTTGCCGAGAGTTGATAAAGGAAGAAGAAATAGAGTTAGTTGGAGGTTTTGATATCGAGAATGTGGGTGTTGATATAGGTGAATTCTTAGTTGGTAAAAAAATAGGGTATAAAATTTATAATTCTTATGAGGGCATTAAAGAACTGAGTCCGGATATTATTATTGATTTCACTAACGCCAATGCAGCTAGTAAAACTATTAGTTGGGCTATTGACAATAACATAAATATAATTGTAGGTACTACTGGCTTGAGCAGAGAGGATTTAGACAGTATTGAAAATAAAGCGTTAAAATCTAATAGTAAAACACTTATCGCGCCAAATTTTTCCATTGGAGCTGTAATTATGATTAAAATCTCAAAAATGATATCAAAATATTTTGATAATTGTGAAATAATTGAACTGCATCATGACAAAAAGAAAGATGCTCCATCAGGTACTTCCATATTGACAGCAGCTGAGATAAGTCTAAGTAATAATTTTAACAAGTCCAGGTTAAAAGAAGGTGAAACCGAAACCATAGAAGGTTGCAGAGGCGGATTTACCGGCGGTGTTCATATACATAGCGTAAGACTGCCGGGGCTGCTGGCGCATCAAAATGTTATTTTTGGAACGAAAGGTCAGACTCTATCTATAAAACATGACAGTCTGGATAGATCGTCGTTTTATCCCGGAGTTATTCTTGCTATAAGAAGTATGGATAAGATTTCTAATTATACTTTTGGATTGGATAAGTTAATAAACCTTTAGTTGCATTATTATTTGAGGGGGAGGTTATATGAAAATGATAAATATAGGTGAGGTAATTACAGCAATGGTAACTCCATTTGATAAAAACTATAGTTTGGATCTCAACTCTTGCAGTAGATTATTGAATTATTTGATTGATGGAGAAGAAAGTGATGGAATTTTACTATCCGGCTCTACAGGAGAATCGTCAACCCTGGATGATGACGAGAAGATAAAATTATTTAAATTTGCAAAGGATAATTTTGGGGACAGGGTTAAAATTATTGCCGGTACAGGTTCTAATGATACCAGGCATTCTATAGAATTATCAAAAGAAGCGGAGAGTATAGGAGTTGACTGCCTGCTCCTTGTTGCGCCTTATTATAATAAACCTTCACAGTGGGGCCTTTTTAAACATTTCGAAGCAATTGCCAGTGAGGTTAAGACTCCCATAATAATATATAATGTTCCTTCAAGAACGTCATCTAACATAAACTCGAAGACCTGTGTGGAATTATCAAAAATTGACAATATTTGTGGAATTAAAGAAGCTAGCGGTGACATGAGACAAATTTCAGAAATAATCAGGGATACTGATGATGATTTCCTGGTATATAGCGGCAATGATGGTGATACATTACCCATATTATCACTGGGAGGGTACGGAGTTATCAGTGTTGCTTCTCATATTATCGGCAAAGAGATAAAAGAGATGATAGCTAGTTTTAAAAGAGGAGATTTTAGAGAGGCAGCAAAAATGCACCGCGATTTGACGGATGTATTTTATGGGATTTTTATAGCCACAAATCCAATTCCTATTAAAGAGGCATTAAATCTAAAAGGTATTAACGTTGGCCCATGCAGGCTTCCATTGTGCCCTATGGAAGATAAGGAGCTGATGGCTTTTAAGGAGATTTTAAAAAAACATAAGATAATTAATTAGCTAGAAGGTGAAATTTTGCAAATAAAGAATTATGTCAAAAAGAACTAGTTTAAAATTAATACCTCTGGGAGGCCTGAGTGGTATCGGCAAGAATATGATGGTCTTTGAAAAAGATAACCAGATTATAATTGTTGATTGCGGGATAATGTTTCCGGATGATGATATGCCGGGAATTGATTTTATAATACCAGACTTTTCGTATGTTAAGAGAAATAAAAATAAAGTAAAAGCAATAATACTTACCCACGGACATGAAGACCATATAGGTGGTCTACCATTCCTGTTTAAAGAAATTAACGTTCCTGTTTTTGCCACTAAACTTACCATAGGTTTGACTAAAATAAAGTTTGATAACTCACAAAAAGAAATTCCTATTAAATATAATGAGATTAATCCCGATAAACCACTGGATATTGGACCATTTCATATAGATTTTTTCAGGGTTAATCACAGTATACCGGATGGTTTAGGATTAATTATAAAAACAGATATTGGAACCGTAGTTCATAGTGGAGACTTTAAATTTGATCATGCTCCTATTGATAATAAGGTTACTCAATTTTCAAAAATTGCCATAGCTGGCCAGGAAGGTGTACTGGCCCTTTTATGTGATAGCACCAATGCTGAAGAGGCAGGATTTACTCTTCCGGAAAAGGATGTGGGTAAAACGCTGCTTGAAAAATTTGAAAAAGCGGTGGGAAGAATTATTGTAGCCACTTTCTCATCACATATCCATAGAATACAACAGGTACTGGATGTGGCCAATAAACTGGAGAAAAAAGTTGCTATTTCTGGTAAGTCCATCCAGAAGACTGTTAAAATTTCTGCTGAGCTTGGCTACCTGAAAATTCCTGAAGATACCATAATTCCAATAACTAAAATTGACCAGTTTCCTATAAAAAAAATAGTAATACTTTCGACTGGCAGCCAAGGAGAGCCACTTTCGGCTCTTAACCGCATGGCTTTAGGAGAGCATAAGAGAGTCGGAATTATGAAAGGAGATATGGTGATAATCTCAGCTTCTCCGATTCCGGGAAACGAAAGAGCTATATCCAATACTATTAACAGGCTTATAAAACAGGGAGCAGATGTCTTCTATGAGTCTATAGCGGGTGTTCATGTGTCGGGGCACGCTGCCCAGGAAGAGATAAAGATTATGATAAATTTAACAAATCCTAAATACTTTATCCCTATTCATGGAGAAGATAAACATAAGGTTCAGAATGCACGAATAGCAGAATCAATGGGAATTGATGGGAAAAATATTATCATTGCTGAAGATGGTGATATTATTAAAATGAATTCAAATTTATGTAGAGTTTCAAGCAACTTACACCCGCAGACTATTTATATTGATGGAGTTGGAATGGGGAATGTAGGAGATATGGTTCTTAGAGATAGAAAGATATTATCAAGAAACGGAATTATATTTATGGTAGTTGGAATAGATTATGTCAGGAAAAGAATGTTATGCGAACCTGATTTTATTCTAAAGGGGATAATATATATTGAAAATTTGACAGAAATTTTAGATTATTCAAAGAAAATTATAAAAAATTCCATACAAACGTGTTTTAATAAAAATATAGCAAATAAAACGATGATTGAAGATTTTATTAATGACAGGTTAAAAAAATTTATTTTTAAAAAGGCAAGAATAAGACCTATAATAATAACTAAAGTTATTGGTCCTGATAAGCATTAATTAAAATATAAGTCCTTAAAAAAAATGGTTAAAAGAAATTATAGAAGAAAAAAAATAACAAAAGTTAAGAGCGGTTTAAGTTCAAGGAATTCTAGAAATAGAAAAATATATGTTAAAAGAAGATCTGAAGTTTATGGTATTTTAATAATAATGGTTTCATTACTACTATTTATTAGTGTATATGGCTTTTCGGATTCTGGTTTTATAAATATATCTGTGAATAATATTTTATCTCTTGCTTTTGGAGTTGGTAAGTTTCTGGTGCCTTTCATGCTTTTAATCTGGGGTTTTAGCTTCTTCCTGAGGAGGGTCCGCCTGCTACCTTCAAGTTTTGGGTGGGGATTTTTACTGTTATTTTTCTCTATACTGGGAATTCTAAGCAATGACTTTAATTACGTAAATATTTTTGATGAAGTTCTTGTAAAAGCCAGAGGTGGTATGGCAGGAGCCGGGATTTATTATGGATTATCCAGGCTCTTTAGCAGCGCTGGAGCTGTGGTAGTGCTGGGTGTTTTACTGGTTATATCAATAATGATTATTACAAAGATATCCCTTGTAGATATTGGTAAAAAGATAATCTACTTACTTAAGAAAATAAATTTTAAGTCTGTGGCTAATTTATTTAAAAGAAGAGGAACCGCAGACCAATATACAAAATTAAAAAAGCCGGTAATGGATGAAAATGAAATTTATGGCAGTGATGAAAAAATTGATTCAAAAAGAATTGAAGTTACAAATAATGCTTACAGGGCATTTAAGGAAAAAGCTGAAACGCAGG
>JAUWQC010000016.1 GCA_030611285.1 bacterium
ATAAAAAAATCCCTGAAAGCCTTCCTGTTGCGGGCAATTATTATTTTATCTTCCGGGGAACCACCCTTTTTTTTTGACCTGTTCATTCAATTTCACTTATTAAAATATTGATTTCCTCTATAGCTTTATTTAACTGTATATCTTCTGCAGCATCCGGTTCTAACTTAACCAATATATCAGGATTTATTCCCACTCCATCTACAGACAAACCCAGAGGTAAGAAATATCTTGCAGTGGTAAACTTAAGTCCTGAACCATCTGAAAGCTCATAAATCACCTGAACAGCTCCCTTGCCAAAACTTCTCTCTCCAACTAAAATAGCTCTATCATTATCTCTTAATGCCCCGGCAACCAGCTCAGAAGCGCTTGCCGAAAATCCATTAATCAATACAACTAAAGGAATTTCAGTATATTTTCCTTTCCGGGCAAGATACTTATCAATTCTTTCCTTATTTTCCGCTCTTCCTTTTATAATAACAATTATGCCTTCATCTAAAAATAAATCACATACCTCAACTGCATCATCCAGTACACCGCCTGGATTGTTTCTCAGATCTAATATTAAACCCCTGGCGCCGTCATCAATTAACTTTTGAATTTCCTTATCGAGTTTTTGCGCACCTCTATCCTGAAAATCAAAATACTGTATATAGCCTACATCTTCTTCAAAAATATCTGATATTAGATTAGGAACATCAAACCTTGCTCTGGTAACAGTTTCTTCGATAATATCGTCATCTTCAGGTCTGTAAATTTTAAGATTTACCTCAGTTCCTTCTTCACCTCTTATCATAGTCACTACCTTTTCCAGAGCCATATCTTTTATTTTTATGCCGTCAACTTCAGTTATAATATCCCCTTCTACGATACCCTCTTTACAAGCAGGGGTATCAGATAGAGTCTTCACCACCACAACCCGGCCATCATTATCAAGTGTTACAATAACTCCTATGCCGCTCATAGTTCCGCTATAGGACTCCATAATCTTTTCATATTCTTCGGCAGTGAAATATTCTGTATGTTTGTCATCAAGAACCGAGAGTATACCTTCTATAGCTGCTTTAAGTAATTCATCCTTGCTTCTTTCAACCAGTGAGTTTCCGGAAATTAAATCTATAGCTTCCTCAATGGGTTTTACGCTAAAATTTCTCTTGATACTTTCAGATATATCCTCTAAAAACCCACCATCATCATTATCTTCAGAAGTGCTGTTTTGATTAACATTAAATACATATTTCTTAAAAGTATCAAAACTGATTCCTACCCATAATCCTGTAGAAAATGTAAATATAACAACTATTACTGCGATTACTACTTTTAAAACATTTTTTTTCATTTAATTATCACCATGTTAATTTAAATATTCAAAACAATTACTGCAAATGATCCAGTGGGTTCTGTGCAACTCCGTTTATCCTGACTTCAAAGTGCAGATGCGGTCCGGTGGACCATCCGGTTGAACCAACCAGCCCGATAACCTGCCCTCTTTGCACAAACTGGCCCACAGACACATTTATACTGGAAAGATGTGCGTACCAGGTAGCAAAACCTCCTCCATGATAAAGCATAACCGAATAACCGTACCCACCAAAATAACCGGCCTGGACCACCTGTCCCCCATCTGCAGCTTTTACCAGAGTTCCATATGGGGCTGCCAGATCTATCCCTGTATGAAATCTTCTTACTCCGAATATTGGATGGATTCTATAGCCAAAACGGGATGTTATTCTCCCGGCTACAGGCCATGCAAATTTTCCCGAAGGCGCAGTACCATACTTATAGCTTTCAAGAATTCTTTTAACTTCTGCCTCTTGAATCTCAAGCTTCTTCTCCATCTGTATAAGAGCATTCTTATTAGCAGTGGTCCGGGAAAGCAAATTTTTCTTTTCACTACATATATCATCAATTTCACGAGCCTTCAGCTCTGCCTGTATAACCAGCTGCTTTACCTTATCTTCATTCTCTTTCTGTTTCTCTCTTAAATCAATTATGGATTCTTTTATTCCTATGGTTGCAGTCTTCTTTTCCTTAACCTCCAGGATATTCTGTGTATCCTGCTGGGCAAAAAGATTCATGAGCTTCAACCTGGATATGAAATCCAGGAAATCCTCTGCTTTCAGTAAAACTTCCAGTATATTGCTGTTTCCATTCTTATAAATGACGGCAACTCTATCATTTAAAATTTTTATTTTTTCTTTAAGCTCTTCGTCTATTCTTTTTAGCTCTTCCTCTTTTAAAACCAACCCTATAGTTGCCTTATCAACTTCGCTCTTAGCCTTAGACAGTCTGCTGTAAAGCTGGTCTAATTCAGATAATGCACCCAGCAGCTGCCCCTCTACTTCCTTTACCTGGTTCATATATTGCGTCTCTTGCTTTGTTACTTCTTTAATTTCTTCCTGAGTCTCTTCTCTTTCCTGCTGTATTTGTTCTAATTCATCCTCAAGAGACTGACTGTAAATAAATTTTGGTGACGCAGTAGAAATAAGATTAAAGCTGGAGAGTGCTATAATAATTGTTACAAATATGGCTGCGATGTTTTTACTTTTAATTATCATATCATTTCATTTTTTTATCATGACTATTTTAATACTAATTAAAAAAAATTCAAAATTTACAATTATAGGCTCTTAAACTTTTACATACCTTCTCAAGGCAATAGCACTACTTAAAAGTCCTATAAGGCCTCCCAATACTACCACTCCTATATATGTATATGATAGAAAATTACCGCTTCCAACTACAGCTAACTCTTTAATCCGCATAGTATCTACAATTAATCTCTCACCTCTGATAAGTAAGAAATTACATATAAAATACAATAAGATAATAGAAACGACACTTCCTGCAAAACCCTCAAAAAACCCTTCAAACAAGAAGGGAATTCTTACAAACCAGTTAGTGGCACCAACCAATTTCATAACTTCAACTTCCTTCCTGCGGTCATAGATAGAGAGCCTTATAGTATTAAATATCAATACAACAGCCGCCAGAAGCAGCGCTATAACCATCAAAAATGCTATGGTTCCGATAATTGCAGTTATTGAAAACAATGTATTAACATATTTTCTTCCGTATATCACCTCATCAACACCTTCTATACAATTGCCATCCTTGTCATAAAAACGGAGCGCTACCTGATCAATTTTTTCAGGGTTTTTTAAAGTTATCTCAAAAGATGCTGGTAGTGGATTCCCCTCAATTTCCTTTAGGATATCACTCCCCTCATTTTGTTTCTTAAATCTTTCCAGAGCTTGTTCTTTTGATATATATCTAACCGCGTCAGTTTCCTTCCAGCTTATTACCTCCTGTTCAATATATTTCTTTAATTCTTCTGAAATATTATCTTCAAGATATACTGCCAGCTCCACATCACTTTTTATTGAGTTTATTATACCCTGTATATCATAGACAATTACGGCAAAGAACCCTACGATAAACAAAGTAATAGCAACAGTGGTAATAGCAGTAAATGCCATAAAAAAGTTCCGTTTTAGACTGGTAAAAGTCTCACTAAAAAAATACCTGGGTCTTATCATCAGTCCCCATACACCCCTCTCTTCTGGTCTCTTACTATTTCTCCTTCCTCCAGTTCAACAACTCTTCTCCTCATTGAATTTACAATGTTCCGGTCATGTGTAGCCATCAATACTGTAGTCCCGATAAGATTTATTCTGGACAGTATTTTCATAATTCCTTCTGATGTTCCTGGGTCCAGATTCCCGGTAGGTTCATCTGCAAGAAGTATGGGCGGCCTGTTCACAAATGCCCTGGCAATAGAAACTCTCTGTTGTTCACCAGCTGATAATTGATAGGGATACGAATTTGATTTACTATACAAACCTACAAGTTTTAAAGCCTGGGGCACCTGAATTTTAATTTCATAATCCGGTTTTCCGATAACTTCAAGAGCAAATGCCACATTCTCAAACACAGTTTTATTTGGCAGAAGCTTATAATCCTGAAATACACATCCAATATTCCTTCTAAGTTGAGGAATTCTGCTCGATTTAAGATTACAGATATTCCTCCCGGCTATATATATATTGCCATTACTTTCATCAATTTCTTTTATAAGCAACTTTATAAAGGTAGATTTGCCCGAACCGCTTGGACCTACCAAAAAAAGAAATTCACCTTTCCTGATAACCAGATTGATATTTTTCAATGCAACAGTATTATCCTCATATATTTTACTGATATTTTTTAATTCAATCATATTCATTTCAAACTGCTTCTTATATCCTCTATAATTTTAACAATGAAGAGTTTATCCTCTGGATAATTTTTTTTCAAGAAAACCTCTTATTAGCGAATCTATATTGCCGTCCAGCACAGATTGTACATCTCCAATCTCAACTCCTGTTCTATGATCTTTAATTAATTGATATGGCTGAAGAATATAACTTCTTATTTGATTTCCCCATTCTATTTCTTTCTTTTCCCCTCTTACTCTACTAATTTCTTCTATATTTTTTTTCTGTTTCAGTTCAAAAAGTCTTGATTTTAAAATTTGTATAGCAGTTTGCCTGTTAAGTATTTGAGATCTTTCATTCTGACAATTTACAACAATATTTGTAGGAAGGTGCGTAATTCTTACCGCCGAATCTGTGACATTTACATGCTGGCCTCCGGCACCGCTGGACTTAAAAGTCTCAATTTTTAAATCCTCCTTGCTTATTTTTATATCGATATCTTTATCGAGAAGCGGGATTACGTCCACGGAGGCAAAAGAAGTATGCCTGCGCTTAGAAGAATCAAAAGGTGAAATTCTCACCAGTCTGTGTATCCCCTTTTCCGACTTCAATAGCCCATATGCATTTTTACCGGTGACAGTAAAAGCAACATTTTTTATTCCTGCTTCCTCACCTGTCTGACAATCATTAACACTATAAGAAAACTTTCGCCTGTCCGTCCAGCGTGTATACATCCTGAGCAGCATCTCAGCCCAATCCTGGGATTCTGTTCCTCCTGCCCCGGGGTGAATAGTTACTACTGCCGGGTAAGAATCATATTTATCATTTAAAATAGTTTTCTCTTCCAGATTGCTTAGTAAACTCCCGATACCATCCAGATTTTCTACCAGTTCCTTCTCCAGACTCCTGTCCTCTTCATTTTCAAGTATCTCAAGCGCCAGCTTAGCATTTTCCATTTTCTCTTCTAAATTTTTAATATTGCAAACTACTTCTTTAAGTTGAGCCATCTCCTGGGTAATATTTTGTGCTTTGCTGCGGTCTTCCCAGAATTCTTTGGAAAGAGTTTCACTTTGTAGTTTTTTAAGCCTGGCAATTTTATTATCTATTTCAAAGGCAATCCCGCAAAAAAACCAGCTTTTGTAATAATTTATCTAATCTTAACTTATAATCTCCTGTCATAAAATCCTCCAGATAATTTATTTATATTATATTACCTGCCGCAGCACTTTTTATATTTCTTCCCGCTGCCGCAGGGGCAAGGAGCATTTCTTCCAATTTTTTTTGCAGTTATAGTCCTGGTCTGCAAGGCTCCTGCTCCGGTTTTTAATGGACCGCTTGTAACTATATTTGTCACTTTATTCTCTCTTACAGTTTTTTGTTTCTCCTGTTCCTCCCTGGTAACTATCCTGACATTATATAATAGTCTTACTGTATCAAACTTTATTTCCTCTATCAGCTCTTTAAAAAAATTAAATGCTTCACGTTTATACTCAACCAGAGGATCCCTTTGGCCAATAGCCCGTAGCCCTATACCCTCCTTCAGGTAATCCATTTCTAAAAGATGCCCCCTCCACATATTATCAATAACATTTAACATCACTATTTTTTCCAGTCTTCTTATAGCTGGAGAGGAATAGTTATTTTCTCTTTCCTCGTAAATCCGGTAAGCTCTTTCCGCCAATTTTTCCTTTAAAATACTGGTATCCCACTTACTCTCGCTAAATTTTTCCCTGTCTGTAATATCGGTTACAATATCGGTGGAAAATAAAGGAGTCATATAATTAGATAGTGTCTCCAAATCCCAATTTTCCGGATAATCACCAGGATTTATATGGATATCAACACTTCTGTTTACTGCGTCTTTAATCATATCACTAGCAACTGGTCTTAAATTCTCTTCCTCTAAAATTTTTTTTCTTCTAGCGTAAATCACTTCTCTCTGCTTGTTCATAACATCATCGTATTCAAGAACATGCTTCCTTATTTCAAAATTTCTCCCTTCCACCTGCCTCTGGGCATTTTCAATGGCCCTGCTTATTATAGGATGCTGTATTGGTAAATCATCTGGAAAATTAAAGGTCTCCATTACCCTATAAATTTTTTCCGATCCAAAAAGCCTCAGCAAATCATCTTCTGTGCTTAAATAAAACTGGCTTGAACCAATATCTCCCTGGCGGCCGCTTCTTCCTCTGAGCTGATTATCAATTCTTCTGCTCTCATGCCTTTCTGTTCCAAATACATGAAGTCCTCCAAGCTCTACCACTCCTTCGCCAAGGACTATGTCTGTACCTCTTCCCGCCATATTTGTAGCAATAGTAACTGAATTTTTTTGCCCGGCTTTGGCAATGATTTCTGCTTCTTTTTCATGATATTTTGCGTTTAAAACTTCATGGGGTATACCTCTTCTTTTCAGCATACTGCTAAGTCTCTCAGACTTTTCAATAGATATAGTCCCCACAAGTACCGGTTGTCCTCTGTTGTATCTGGAAACTATATCCTCTAAAACATTATCAAATTTAACCTGTTCAGTTTTATAAATTAAATCAGGAAGGTCCTTTCTTATCATTGGTTCATTAGTAGGTATAACCACGGTTTCAAGCCCGTAAATATGTCTGAATTCGGCTGCTTCTGTTAGCGCTGTGCCGGTCATGCCTGCTAATTTCTCATACATTCTAAAATAATTTTGAATAGTAATAGTGGCAAGTGTCTGATTTTCATCCCTCACTTTTACTCTTTCCTTGGCCTCTATAGCCTGATGCAGCCCCTCGCTGTATCTTCTGCCAGGCATCAGTCTTCCGGTAAATTCATCGACAATAATTATCTCACCGTCTTTCAGCATATAATCTACATCTTTTTTAAATAGATGATAGGCTTTAAGAGCTTGGTTTAAAGCATGTATGTATAGATAATTAGAAGGACTGTATAAATTTTCTATGCCCAGTATTCTTTCAACTTTTTCGACGCCTTCCTCTTTAATTGCTGCTGTTCTTGCTTTTTCATCTATTTCAAAGTCTTCATCTATTTCCAGTCGTGTTACTATTTGTGTAAATTTCCTGTAAATTTCAGTAGTTCCATAAGCAACCCCGGAAATAATAAGAGGAGTTCTTGCTTCATCTATAAGAATGCTGTCAACTTCATCAATAATGGCATACCAGTGACCATCCTGTACCATATTTTCCTTAGCCATTACCATATTATCTCTTAAATAATCAAATCCAAATTCATTATTTGTGCCATGTATTACATCAGACCGGTATTGTTCTTTTTTTTCTGTGGTAGACATTTCATGCTGGATAAGACCTACTTTCAGTCCCAAAAACTTATAGATATTGCCCATCCACTCGCTATCTCTCTTTGCCAGATAATCATTTACTGTTACCAGATGGGTACTCCTGCCGGTAAAGGAATTTAAGTATACAGGAAGTGTTGCAACCAGTGTCTTTCCTTCACCTGTCTTCATTTCAGCAATTTTTCCCTCGAAAAGAACAACACCTCCTTGTATTTGAACATCAAAATGACGCATATTAAGAGTTCTTTTTGCTACCTCCCTTACCACTGCAAAAGCTTCCGGCATCAAATCCTCCAGTTTCTGGCCGTTCTCATATCTCTGTTTAAAATCTGCAGTCTTTGCAGTCAGCTGACTGTCAGTAAGCGGGCTTATGTCTTTTTCAAGATTACTTACAGCACTAACTATCTCTTCATATTTTTTTATTTTTTTACCTTCACCAAATTTAAGGATGTTTCCAATATTTTTAAACATTTATAGTCACCTTTGTAATAATAATTCAATCAGTTTTGGTCTTTACTATTGCTTTTCTAACCTTATTCTCAATACTTTTAGTTTGCTGTCCATCAGTTTTAGGCTCATCAAGTTCCTTTAGATTACTGCTCTTTCTTCCCTTATTTATCAACTTTTCCCGGTATTTTTTGACCTGTCTCTCTAATTTACGGCTAACTTTATCTACAGCTTCAAAAAGATCAGTTCCGGAATCAGTTGCTCTAATAACTGCGCCGCCTGTGAAAACAGTAACTTCTATCTGGTTATCCAAATTAATCCTTGGATTTTTTTCAAGGATAAACTTTACTTCCAATTTTATTATTTTGTCTAAAATTTTAGTTACCTTATTTTTAATTTTTCTCTCTACATGGTTCCGAATTTCTTCATCTAACTGGATATTCCTGCCTTTAATAATAAATTCCACTCTGTCTCCTCCTTATTTTTAATTTATTTGAAAATTTATATCAGAAATATCTTAATGTCACTCCAATACATTACTTTATTATTATCACTTTCCTCGCTACATTTCCCCTCTCATCTTTTTCAAATTCAAATTCTACTTTCTGGCCCATTTTTAGTGTTTTAAATCCATCTGCCTGTATAGAAGAGTAGTCTACAAAAAAATCCCCGGTTTCCTTTGATTCTGCTTTTATAAAACCAAATCCATTCTCGGGGCTAAACCATTTTACAATTCCCTTTAATCTTGTCACTTCGTTTATATCCCCCTGGCCAGAGTTAATAAATAAATTCTATCTGCACCTGCTCTCTTTAAAACGCCAGCAATCTCACCCAATGTGCTTCCCGTAGTCCAGACATCATCTACCAGCAGCAGATTTTTCCCCGAGTACAAGAGGCAATTCTTAACTTTAAATGCTTCTTTGATATTGGTCTTTCTTTGTATGAAATCAAGGCCTTGCTGCTTTATAACTTTTTTTACTCTTATTATATTATCAGAAAATGGAATTTCAATTAACTTTGATAATGATCTGCATAATAATTCCATATGTTCGCCCGGAACCGTGTCTATATAATCAATTTTCTCATTTTCATAATTTCTAATATAAGTTTGTTTTAAAAACAGGGCAATAACTTCTTTTAAATCATATATTCTATTATATTTATATTTCCTTATTATTCTTTTTATCTCTCCTTTATATGTGGTAAAACTCCTGTGCTTGTAAAAATTAAAATCTTCATTCCTGCAAAAATTACACCCTTTATCATCAGGACTAATTCTTGATAGCGGCCTTCCGCAATACTTACATATTTTATCATCGATTTCTTTAATTTTAGATATGCACTTCCGGCAGAGTAATTCAGGACCAATTTTTCCACAAACTACACATAAGGGTGGGACAATAATATCTTTAAAAATATCAATCAAATTTCTATTAATTTTTCCTGGTATTTTCTGTATCAATATCAATTACTTTATTGGACATAATTTTTACACTTGGATGGATTTTTATTCCATCTTTTATAACACTCTTAGAACCTATGACTGCTTTTTCCAAAATCGAAGCCTTATCTTTTATTTTTGTATCATATCCTATAATTGCACCTATCAGGGAAGTATCTTTTCCTATATAACCACTGCCCCATTTTATACCTCTGTACAAAACTGCTCTTTCATCTACAATAGTATTATTACCCAGAATTATAGGACCAAAAAGTTTTGCATCTTTCTTTATGGTACAATTATCTCCGATACATACTGGAGGAATTATTACTACCCCTTCCTGAATCTTGCAATTTTTTCCTACCCAGACCCCTTCTTTAATTTTCTTTCCGGGAATATCAACTTTAACTTTACCTTCAAGTGCGTCAAAATTACCCTGCTGGTACTGGTCCAGACCCCCTACATCATTCCAATATTGACTATGACGGTAACCATAATATAAAACATTCTTGTCAAACAGGTCAGGGAAAAGATCCTTGCCAAAATCACAAAACTGTCCCCGGGGAGGTAAATAATTAAATATTTCCGGCTCAAAAATATATATTCCGCTGTTTGCCAGGTTTGATTTCGCCTCACCACCCAGAGGTTTTTCCTGGAAGCCTTTTATCTTCATATCTTCATCCACCAGCACCACCCCATACTGGGAGGTATCTTCAACTTCAGTTAAAATGAGTGTTGCCACACCACCTTTCTCTTTATGGAATTTTACAGCATCGGTCAGATCAATATCAGTTAGAGAATCGCCGCTTATAACTAAAAAAGTACTATCTTCAAAAAAATCTTCTACATTCTTTACTCCTCCTGCGGTCCCGAGCAGTTCTTTCTCGTAGGAGTAAACTATGTTTATCCCCCATTTTGATCCGTCACAAAAATAATTTCTTATTACATCCGGGTACCAGTGCAGATTACAGACAATATCAGTAAAATTGTGTTTTACAAGAAGTCTTACAATATGCTCCATAACCGGCCTATTGACAATAGGAGCCATGGGCTTGGATATTAAGTCTGTCAGTGGTCTCAGCCTTGTCCCCAGACCTGCTGCCAGTACCATAGCCTTGTTCTTGCTCATTATATATCTACACCGCTTCCGTTATTTGTTTCTTACTTTTAAAAATTTTACCAATATTCTTTTTGTAAGGAGGGTAGATTACCCTCTCTTCAGTTATAATTGCAGTTATATTCCCAGCCGGCGTAACATCAAAAGCCGGATTTTCTACTGCCATAAATTCAGGAATGATAATTTTTCCTAAAACTTCTCTCATTTCTTTTTCATCTCTATATTCTATAGGAATATTATCCCCACTTTCCATTTTTATATCAACAGTTGAGATTGGAGCAGCAACATAGAACGGTATTCTGTAGTACCTGGCAAGTATGGACAGGCTTAAAGTTCCTATTTTATTTGCCGCATCACCATTTGAAGCTATCCTGTCTGCGCCAACCAGTACCGTATCAACCTCTCCTATTGACATAAAATACCCTGCCATATTATCAGATATAATAAAAAAGGGAATTTCTTCCCGGTGAAGTTCCCACGCAGTAAGTCTCGCTCCCTGTAAAAACGGTCTGGTCTCATCTACTATCACATTTGTCACTTTTCCCTCCGCATCCAAACTTCTTATTACTGCAAGCGCAGTGCCATAGCCTGAAGTTGCAAGCGCTCCTGCATTGCAATGGGTAAGGATTTTAATTTTACCGGTTGCCTTATCGAAGATTTTCTTTCCATTCTGACCAATTTTCCAGTTAATCTCCAGATCCTGCTTCTCAATTTCTCTGGCTTCTTCTATTAATTTATCCTTAATTTTTTCCACTTCCAGGTTCTTATCACTGGTTAAAATTTTTTTCATTCTATCCAGTGCCCAGAATAAATTTACAGCTGTCGGCCGGGCCCCGGAAAGTAATCTTATGTTCTCATTTATATAATCTGCAAATTTTTTCTTATCTTCCCCCCTAAATTTTAATGCTGCCAGCGCAACACCATAAGCGGCAGCTACTCCAATTGCAGGCGCACCCCTTACAACCATATCTTTTATAGCTTTAGCCACACTATCTGCCGACTTACAACTCACATATACCTCTTTAAAAGGAAGTTTTCTCTGGTCTATTAATTTCAAAACAGATTTTTCCCATAAAAGGGTGCATACTCTGCTCCCTTGCAAGTAGCGGCTTATGTTCCTATTTTCCATGAACTAAGATACTCCTTCTGCTCATGTGTTAATTTATCTATTTTTACTCCCATGCTCTTCAGTTTGAGTCTTGCTATCTTCTTGTCAATTTCTTCAGGAACTGAATAAACCTTTTTTAAAAGACTGCTGCTGTTTTCAAAGATATATTTTGCACTTAAAGCCTGGTTTGCAAAACTCATATCCATAACACTGGCTGGATGACCTTCA
Source organism: bacterium (assembly GCA_030611285.1). Taxonomy (GTDB): domain Bacteria; phylum Actinomycetota; class Humimicrobiia; order Humimicrobiales; family Humimicrobiaceae; genus Hydromicrobium. The sequence goes on from JAUWQC010000016.1 coordinate 11,824, forward strand.
GCAGCGCTCAGATTTACCAGTCTTCCCTCAGCAAGAACATATATCTTTCTTCCGTCTTTCATAAGATATTCTTCAACAAAGGGTCTGACCTTTCTTTTAGACTTGCTGTTTTTCTTGAGGTAATTCAAATCAATCTCAGCATCAAAATGACCGGCGTTGGCTAATATTACATTATCCCTGCAACTGGTTAAAATTGTCTCACCTATTACATTTTTGTTACCGGTAACCGATAAGAAAATATCTCCAACTTTTGCAGCTTCCCTGGAGCTCATTACATCAAATCCGTCCAATTTAGCTTCTAATGCCTTCAAGGGATCCACCTCCAGTATTATCACAGAAGCGCCCATTCCTTTCGCTCTGGCGGCTACTCCTCTTCCGCACCAGCCGTAACCAGCAATAACAAACTTCTTACCGGCAAGCAGGACGTTGGTTGCTCTCAAGATTCCGTCAATAGTGCTTTGCCCGGTCCCATATCGGTTATCAAAGAAATGCTTGGTTTTAGCATCATTTACTGCAACGATAGGGTAAAAAAGTACCCCATTTTTTTCCATGCTCTTAAGCCTTATAACTCCTGTTGTTGTCTCTTCTGTACCGCCGTAAACTCCTTTCAGCAACTCTTTTCTGCTGCTGTGGATGGTTGAGATCAAGTCTGCCCCATCATCCATAGTAACCTGTGGTTTGGTATCAAGAACACTGTTTATATGCTTGTAATATGTCTTATTATCCTCACCTTTCATGGCAAATACCTTAATTTTATAATCCTCAACCAGTGAAGCTGCTACATCATCCTGAGTACTTAAGGGATTGGATGCGCATAAAGCCACGCTGGCACCTCCTTCTTTTAAAGTAATCATAAGATTTGCTGTTTCTGAAGTAACATGCAGGCAGGCCCCGACAGTCAGATTTTTAAGAGGCTTATTT
>JAUWQC010000199.1 GCA_030611285.1 bacterium
AACACTTTTTATTTTATCTTTGTTACCAACAGAAGTGCCGCCAAACTTTAAGACTATTATATTTTTTTTATCTCTCATCTTTAAGTCGGTTATTTTCTTATCCAAATTTATTTCCAGCAAATCTTTTTTTTATTTCACTTCAGCCATTGTCTGGTATTTTTCATACTTGGCTTTAGCTTCTTTTTCCGCCTTACCAAATAAGTCTTTAGCTATTTCAGGAAAGGTTTTGGTAAGAGATGCATATCTTACTTCCCCCATCAGGAATTCCCTGAATGATTCTTTTGGCTCCTTTGAGTCTAAAGTAAATGGATTCTTGCCTTCTTTTTCCAGTTCCGGGTTATACCTGTACAGGTGCCAGTATCCTGCTTCTACTGCTTGCTTTTCCCTTAGCTGCGTACAGCCCATTCCGGCATAAATCCCATGATTAATACATGGGCAGTAAGCTATTACAAGTGACGGACCATTGTATCTTTCAGCTTCAATAAATGCTTTCAATGTCTGCTTCTGGCTGGCGCCCATTGCAATCTGGGCAACATATACATACCCATAGGATATTGCCATTAGCCCCAGATCTTTTTTCTTAACCTTTTTACCTGAAGCGGCAAATTTCGCTACCGCCCCGAGGGGCGTTGCTTTTGAAGCCTGGCCTCCAGTATTGGAATACACTTCCGTATCAAATACAAGTGCATTTATGTTTTCTCCGGATGCCAGCACATGATCTAGTCCGCCATATCCTATATCGTAAGCCCAGCCATCGCCGCCAAATGCCCACACTGATTTTTTTATCAGATAATCCTTAAGCTGTAGTATTTTATCTACAAGCTGGTTAGCTTTCTTGTCACCAAGGTCTTTTTTCAGTAATTTTAATATTTTAGCAGTAGATTCCCTGCTTACCTCGTCATCTTCTCTACCTGCAATCCATTCACTTATGGCCTTTTTTACCAGAGGATCTATATTCATTTCAGATAGTTCTCTCATATAATCTTCAATTTTACTGCGCAGTTGCTTTATGGCCAGAACCATTCCAAATCCATATTCAGCATTATCTTCAAATAAGGAATTTGCCCACGCCGGCCCCTTGCCTTTTGCATTAGTGGTATAAGGAGCTGAAGGAGCTGAAGCACCCCAGATAGATGAGCATCCTGTGGCATTAGCTATTAGCATTCTGTCTCCAAACAGCTGGGTAACCAGTTTGGCATAGGGAGTTTCACCGCATCCTGCGCAGGCACCTGAAAATTCAAATAGTGGTTTTTTAAACTGGCTTCCCTTGACTGTATCAGCAGACATAACATTTTCTTTTACAGGAATTTTTGAAGCAAAATCCCAGTTTCTAATTTGAACTTCCTGCGAATCCAGTGGTTTCATAACCAGGGCTTTATTTTTAGCCGGACATATATTTGCGCAGTTCCCGCATCCGGTACAATCAAGTACGCTGACCTGTATTCTATATGCAAACTGCTCAAGGCCTTTCCCTTTTGCCCCAACAGTTTCAAATTTCTCGGGAGCATTCTTTACTTCTTCACCAGTGAGCAGCACCGGCCTTATAGCCGCATGGGGACATATATATGAGCATTGGTTACATTGTATGCAATTATCCTTCTGCCATTCCGGTACATTTACTGCTATGCCCCTTTTCTCATAAGCTGCAGTTCCTTGAGGAAATGTTCCATCCTCAGCCCCTATAAATGCGCTAACAGGGATACTATCGCCTTCCTGCCTGTTCATTACTCTTAAGATATTTTTTATAAATTCCGGTTCCTGAGCTCCTGCAACATCCTCCACTTCTACTGCATCTTTCCAGCTGTCAGGAATTTTTACTTTCTTCAGTGATTCTATCCCCCTGTCTACTGCCTGGTAGTTCATCCGTACAATCTTCTCACCTTTTTTCCCGTAGGTTTTCTTTATTGCTTCCTTCATATATTTTACTGCATCATCTAAAGGTATAACTTTCGCCAGTTTAAAGAAGGCAGACTGCATAATCATATTTATCCTGCTGCCCAATCCAATTTCAGCCGCTATATCAGTGGCATCAATTATATAAAAATCTATATTATGCCCGCAAAGATACTTCTTGATGCTTGCAGGTAGTTTCCCGTCCAGGTCCTGGGCGCTCCACTGACAATTTAAAAGAAAGGTTCCCCCCTGTTTTAACCCTTTAAGTAGGTCATATTGCCTTATATAAGTCTGCTTATGACAGGCTACAAAATCAGCGTTACTAATAAGATAAGTTGACTTTATAGGGTTCTTTCCAAATCTCAGGTGAGATATGGTAAGGCCACCGGATTTTTTAGAATCATAGGCAAAGTAACCCTGAGCATAAAGGTTAGTGTTATCACCAATTATTTTAATGGCATTTTTATTTGCCCCCACCGTACCATCTGAACCCAGACCCCAGAATTTACACCTTATAGTTCCTTCAGGAGCAGTTTCAATTTCCTCTTTAACTTCAAGAGATGTGTGAGTAACATCATCATTTATACCTATGGTAAATCCATTTTTAGGACCTGCCAGTTTTAAATTATCAAATACAGCTTTTATCTGGCCTGGAGTGGTGTCTTTCGAACTAAGACCATATCTTCCGCCCACAATAATCTGTTTGTTTCCTACTTCATGAAATACATCTCTAATATCCAGGTAAAGAGGTTCACCAGTGGCTCCCGGCTC
>JAUWQC010000077.1 GCA_030611285.1 bacterium
AGAAAATTTAGAAATAAAAATAAACATTTCCGGACGAGCCTCAGATAACAGGAGCACCAGGAGCGGCATATCTAGCTCAAAACCTTCATTAATTTTTTAAGAAAGCGAATTTCCCTAAGGGCAAACCATAGTTACAGCATATATGCTCCGTTATGCGAAGGATCGACTGCCTTTCTACCTAATGCTTCTCATTCATTGAATCCTATCCACTCTGCCGATATCCCTTTTTTCATCCGTAGTACTGAATTGAGATAACCCACGTGATGTTGAATATGTCTTATTTGATTTAATACTCTATCAGCTATCATCCATTTCTTGTTGAAAGCTACTTGCTCCTGCAACAGGGATTCTGGAGAGACAGTGGAAAGAAAAGATTTGTAGTCTTCAACAACCTTGTTCATGTATTCTTCAATCTGTTCCTTTGAGATATTTCCAGTTGGTGGCCTTTTCATTTCCAATGCTTCTTCGACGTGGAACTTCGGATATTCTATCGGCTTTGACCAGTCTCTAAGCCATGCATTGAACCAGAACAGTGTATGGTAGACTTGTTCCCAGATAGGAGGCATATCGTTTTCAGCATACCAAAGTTCATTAGAGTAAAGTTCTATTACTTCTTTCAGCATCTCAAGTGAGGGATCCAATTGTCTTTTCAGTATGTGTACCATGTCTGGTTTTTTGGTATTCATGATTTCACCTTCCATTAATTCCTGCACCACCCCATGTTTCTGGGTTGAGTTTTTTAAAACTTTCGCGCCTGATCTTTCGGCTAACTACTAATAGACACTAACTTGCGTTTATCCTACCAAAATGGAATAATATCCGCAAGGTATCCTCTGCCCATCATGCCATCAGAAAAGAGTTGAAAATTGACGCTACCATTTATTTATGGTATTATAATTTAATACTTTGAGTATTAGGTAAATTCGGTAATAACTGAAATTTATAGACGAAAGAATATATAAAAGCAATAGGTCTTTTTTTATTATTGAAGTATTTATCAAAAGGAGTGAGTAAGATGGCAAGAAAAATATTTACTGTTATTGCTGTTTTGATGTTTATCCTGACGCTATCGTCCTGTCAGAAAGGCGTATCCCAGGAGGAATATGACGGGCTGAAAGCCCAACTGGATACTGCGAATAGTGAATATGACGGGCTGAAAGCCCAACTGGATACTGCGAATAGTGAGTATGACGGGCTGAAAGCCCAACTGGATACTGCAAATAGTGAGTTAAACTCATATAAAGAAAGTGCTGAACAGGCGGAAGCGGATCTTTCAGATTTGAAGAGCAATGTAGCAATTGCCAAGCAGTATGCTGATATACTCTCAGCTTTATTCAACATATCCGACCCAAATTCCCCGGGCACAGATGTGGAAAAGATGGTTGCGATCACTACGATGGTGAATAATACCGGAAATCAGGAACTGATTGATGAATTGAACAAGGTTATGAATGCTACGGGGAGCGATACTACGCAGAGCGATCAGGCCATGACCAACGTCTTTCAAATGCTGTTGAAGGGTATAGCCGATAATACGTCCGAGTTTTAATGTTTTTGTTTAATGTTTTTGAATACACCGGACTTATAACTTCTGTAGTTTAAGTCTACCAAAAAAAATGTTAAAGTTACTATAAAGTTTACCCTAATTATATTACTGGGACTGACGCTTGCTGATTTTTTGTCCTAAATACCCTGTTTTTTTATATTTATAATGCAAAAATACAGGTAAATACCTGCTTTATGCTTGTAGACGCCAAAAGCAAGTTATTATTAATTTAATATCTTTTAAGGTTCAAGTCCTACTCGTGGAGCTAACTGAATTTGTAAACTAAAGCTTTTCTATTATGGGGAAGAAAATTTTAATTTTCTTGTTTTTAATTATCTTTTCTATATCCACCCAAGATCCTATTCCTCTGGTAGTAGTTTCTATAACAATTTAACTCATTCTCATTAGTTTTAAGAATGAAAATTCACTATAGTTGATTCTTTATAATTGATGGGAAAACAAAATAAACTAATTCAAAATTTTCAGCTGTGAATTTAATATGTTATGCAATTAATTTAAATTTGGATATAATATTAATTGAATGGTTCAATGGTGATATACTCCTAGGAATTTATTCTACCGTTGAATAATCATTTATAGCAATGGTTTGAATTGATATGTGAGAAAATACCAGATAGAAAAAAAGTGCTTGAGTTTATCCCATTTTTACAACAAGGAGAAAATCAATGGATAGAAGAGAGGAATTACGGAAAACAGCTGAAAGATGCGTCTGGGTATTAAAAGATAAATATAAAGTAAAAAAAGTCTTTCTTATTGGATCTTTAGTCACAGGTTTTATTCATGAAAGATCAGATATTGACTTAGTTGTAGAGGGTTTATCTTCAGATCTTTATATGAAAGCCCTAACCGATTTATGGGATCTCTTACCTACTGGAGTAGAACTCAATCTTATTCCTTATGAGGATGCCTTTGAAAATTTAAAAGAGGAAACCCTCAAAGAAGGAGAACTTATATATGGATAAAGAAAACTTGAAAAAACAAGTAGAAGTTGAAATATGGAATCTGGAAAGATTGGTCAAAGAAATGATAGAGATCACTGATAAAATTGCCGGTGAGTTTTCTGGCTACTATTATAAATACAGAAGTTGCAAATTTAGTTATTAAAGTTTTTATTCTAATTCAAATCAAATGTTATCAACATCGTCCAGTCCGCGGAGCCAATTTTGATGACTAATCCCATTAATACATGTAATGGCACTTCTAAAAATAAAGTAAAAATAGTTTAAGTGAAATGTTCTCAAGAAATTAGCAAAATTTTGAACACTTTTTAAATAAAACACATCTTCCACTTGTAAAAAAAATAATAATTATATAATGTGTATATGATTTATACAATTTATACAATATATACCAATTGTGTAATTAATCTAATAGAAAACCATAATAAAAGTTAACTTAATAATTATGAAAAAGCAATTAATTATAAGAATAGATGAAGAATTAAAAAGTAAGTTTTCTAAAATTGCAAGAATTGAAGGCAAGACAGTAAGTGAAAAGATTAGGGAACTTGTAAGTAATTATACTGCAGAGAATGACTTTGCAACTGCAGTTGACAGCCTCTGGGACAGGATTTCAGAAAAAATTGAAAGCAGCGGGTTTAAACTGGAAGATATTGATAGAAAAATAAAGGAAACCAGGAGCGGAAAAAAATAAAAGTAGTAATAGACACCAATATATTTATATCATCTTTTTTTAATAAGAAAGGCAATCCCAGGAAGATAATAAACCTATGGAAAGAAGAAAAAATACAATTATGTATTTCCAGTGAAATACTCGAGGAATATCTTGAAGTCTTATCCAGATTTGGACTTGCCGGTGAACCGGAACTTAAAGAACTTTTAAACCTCTTTAAAAGACAGGTTAATATTTTATATAAACCAATCACAATAAAAATTGCACTGGCAAAAAATGATCCAGATGACAATAAATTCATAGAATGTGCTGTTACCAATAAAGCAGATTATATTATTTCAGGTGACAATCATTTGCTGAGTTTAAGAGAGTATGAGAATATAAAAATTCTAAGCCCAAAAGAGTTTTTAAACCATTATAATTTATAAGAGTTTATAATTGATATTAATAAGCATAAAAACAGTATTTGCTTCTAGATTTATGAGCCCGGACGAGCCTCAAATAACAGGAGAACTGGGAGCAGCATATCTAGCTCAACGCCTTCATTAACTTTTTCAAGGTAATAAATTTCATCTTCCCTGCTTGAGATTTTACCATCCAGTTAAATGTTTGAGTACTGTTTTAAGATTTTGATATAAAAGATTTAGAAGTATTTAGATATTTGTTCGCTGGATTGATTTGTTATTTATTAATATTTATACGCTATCCCTAATATTGAAGCTTCATGATGTAACTTGGTATCCAAAGTCCATAGAGAGACTTCACTTAATAGCGCAACTGCAAGAAGATGAACATCAATAAGGCCAAGACCTTTACCTATTAAGTTCCTTTTCTCAATGAATAATAATACTTCTTTATTGTCTATCACGTCAACCATAGGCAGAGAACTAAGCAATGACAAGATTATCCTTCTATTCTTAATATTACCACATGCAAGTTCTCCAATAATAAAAGGATGGCAATCTACATCACCATCATTTAGGAGTTGCTCAAGTTTAGAATTACCATTGCGAAAATGAGAAACCCATATTGATGTATCAACAAGAATCATTATTTTACTCTCATACGAGGTATAATATGTAAGTTCTTTTCAGTTCCTCCCAATTTAGCCAGCCTTTTACTGCTTTCTCTAGCAATTAATGCTTCCAAGCCTAATCTGACTAGAGTAGTTTTCTCTTTAATTCCTGTGAGTTTTGACACCTTTTCAATCAAGTCATCTCTAATATTTAATGTTGTTCTCATAAAGTAACTCCTTACATATAATATATATGTATTATTATGCATTAAATATGCATACATATCAAGTTTTTATTTTAGAACGTCAAAGCTCACCTGCCACTATGAAGTGCAGCGGAATAGCGGTCAGGTACAACAAATAGTTAGATACTCTTACCAGTAATAGCTTTAGCTACATTAACCACAAGAAACTCTAACGACCAAGCTCAGCCGCGCGGCTTGCCCGCGTTCGCTGGAGCATATTATTAGGCTCTTATTTTCATTTAATTTTCTTATCTTACTCGAAAATTTGATAGTCCTGCAATTCCCCCTTCTCTATTTTCTAAAGTTAAAGGGTGGACTGTGCTTCGAATATTATACATCCAGTTCATCTTTTTTATCCTTTCTGCTGGATCAACATCCATTACTGAATCATCCACAGAAACATGAACAACCCTACCCGCGAAAATATGATTGAAATCACCTTCGGCCAAAGACCTATCCCAGGAAAGCTGACATTCTAAGCAGATTGAACATTCAACTATTCTTGGTGCTTTAACGTTTTTTGCTGCTTCTACCGTCAAACCAGCATCAGTGATCTCATCATTCTCTATCCCATTGTATTTGATAGTATCATAACTCTTATCTTTAAATTTCGCAGATGGAATACATACACACCATTCTTTTTCTCTTTTTATGTTTTCAAAAGTGTGACTCTTTGGTCCAACGGCAATCAAGGAAGAATAATTACCTTCGCTTCCCAATAGCATTCCCCAGGCATTCAAAGCCGCATTTGACTTTCCATTTCCTTTATTGGTAGTGACGAGGGTTATGATATTCGGAAAGGTAATAACGAAATCCAACCAGGAAAAGATTGAGTATTGTCCAGGCCAACTTTCTTGAAGGCCATCCGGTTTTTCTACTGCAATTTCGTGTTTCATTTTTGCCCCCTTTTTGTTGGTATTTAGTTTAGCACAACATATTATTATATA
>JAUWQC010000149.1 GCA_030611285.1 bacterium
AAATTTTATGATATTTTTATCGTGTTTTGCGATATAGATGACTCTCTGGTAAAATATATATATTAGGCGGTTATATCCCCCCCTTATATATCTTTATTCTGATACAGAAAGTATAACGGATAGCGAACAGCGGATTAGTTTTCTCCCCGAAAAAACAAGATAAAAAGTAAGAGGGAGAAGAAGAGCGGGTCCTTTTTATCTTCTTTTCGGTGGCTAATTCTTCCGGATTCCTTACGGTTAAGCGACAAGTAAAAACATACATAAATAAAAAGTTAAAAGAAAAGAAACATTTTATTTATATAGTTTTTGACTATCGCAGGGGTATGATCGTCTTTTTTCTTCTCTTTGTGATTTTTCCCCCGGCGTTTGCAGAAGCCAGTGCTGCAAAAAATCTTACGCTTGATTATTTTTGCTTTTATTTTTTTCGGTTCTGAGTCTTCTATAAACGCCCTTGGTGTCGCACATGTAAACTCTTAGGATAGTTTAGTTTTTTTTCAACATCTTTTTTACCTTTCTAGATTAGTCTATTTTTAAACTTTAAATCATCAAGAAAATAGTCCACTTTTGATTTGTAAATAACATTTGTAAAAATATTATTGACAATAATATGTAACGATGTTACAATGTAATAACAAATGCACATAATGATACAATAGTGTTTGTTTTCGAGAAACATATATATAGTTTATTTAATATGCAATGCGTTTGAGTAACTTCTAAGGAGAGAATAAATGACAGTGAAAATGCCAGCTTTAATGAATATAGGAAGACTTATAGACCTCAGCGCAGTGAGAGCAAATGTTGATGAAAAGGAAATAGAATTATTGGCAGAAACTGCGAAAAAGTATAAGTGTATTGCTGTATATGTAATGCCTTGTTTTGTTCCTGAAATTAAATCATTACTCTGGGATGAACCGGATATACTTATTGGAGGTGCTGTTGGTTTTCCATCAGGAGCAGACTCAACATCAACAAAAGTCGCTCAGGCTAAAGAACAGATTCAAGAAGGTTGTCAAGAATTAGATATGGTAATTAATGTTGGTAAATTACTTTCAAAGAGATATTCATATGTTGAAGAAGAAATTAAAGCAGTTGTTGATATTGCAGGTGGATTACAGGTTAAAGTAATCTTAGAGGTTGCCTATTTAACTGATGATGAAATCAAGAAAGGATGCGAGTTAAGTATCAACGGAGGTGCTAAGTTTGTCAAAACAGGTACTGGATGGGCAGATAAGCCTACCACTATAAATCATATCAAGTTAATAAAATCTTTTGTTGGTGATTCTATTAAAATTAAAGCAGCAGGAGGCATAAGGGATCTAGATACATTGATTAAAATGAAAAACTTAGGTGTGTCACGTTTTGGAATTGGCTTAAAATCAGCACAAAAGATTTTTGAAGAATATATTGCCCTTAATAAATCCAGGTAAGGAGTGAAAAATTTATGAGTAAAATAATTATTGCCTATGACCTAGGGACAAGTGGTAATAAAGCCTCATTATATAATATAGACGGAACCTGTCTTGCGAGTGCTTTTGTTCCATATGATACTTATTACCCAAAATCGGGATGGCATGAACAGCGTCCATTAGACTGGTGGAATGCAATTATCGAGAGTACACATAAATTATTAGATACAAGATTAATAGAAAAAAAAGATATTGAATCTCTGGTAATTTCCGGCCATAGTTTAGGAGCTGTCCCCATCGATGAAAAGGGTGCCCTACTTCATGATATTACACCGATATGGTCCGATACCCGGGCTAAAAAGGAAGTACAACAATTTTCTAAAAAAGTTAGCGAAAAAGACTGGTATATAACTACCGGTAATGGGTTTCCCCAGGAGTGTTATACAGTTTTCAAGGTAATGTGGTATAAGAATAATAAACCAGCCCTATTTAAGCGAATATATAGGATTTTTGGTACCAAGGATTTTATCAATTTCAAAATGACTGGAAAAATTAAGACGGACCATTCCTATGCCTCCGGTAGTGGTATTTACGACCTGAAAAGATGTAAATATTCCCCTCGACTAATAGAAGCCAGTGGTCTACCCGGTGAGTTTTTTCCGGAAATAGTTCCTTCAACACAGATAATAGGTGACCTAACTAAAGAGGCTGCTGAACAACTGAATCTTCCTCAAAAAGTTAAGGTCGCTTGTGGAGGTGTTGATAACTCCTGTATAGCTGTCGGCGCACGTAGTATTAAGGAGGGTCGAGTTTATACTTCTCTCGGCTCATCTGCTTGGATTGCCCTTACTTCCAAAGAACCAGTTTTAGATTTTAAAAATAAGCCCTTTGTTTTTACTCATGTAATTCCTGGAATGTTTACCTCAGCAGTTCCCATTTTTTCTGCAGGAAGTTCGTACGAATGGGTTCTTCATAATATCTGTTCCAATTTAATTTCTATTTCTAAAAAAGAGGGGAAAGATCCCTATCAATTGATGGATGCTCTGGCGAGTAAATCTCCCGTTGGTTCCAAAAGTTTACTTTTTAATCCCAGCTTAGCGGGAGGATCCTCTCTTGATAAAAGTCCTTATATTCGTGGAGCCTATCTGGGGCTTGACTTGGGACATACCCAGTCTGATCTGATTCGCTCTGTCCTGGAAGGTATTGCTATGAACCTAAGGTTGGCCCTAGATATCCTGCGGAAGTTCTGTAAACTTCAACCAGAAATGATTCTAGTTGGAGGTGGTAGCAAGAGTAAATTATGGAGGCAAATCTTTGCCGATATCTACAATATTAAAATTGTTAAAACAAATATTGGACAGGAAGCGGGTTCTTTAGGTGCTGCTGCAGTTGCTGCTGTGGGCTCAGGGCTCTGGAGGGATTTCAGCAAGATAGATGATATTCATCAGGTTGAAGAGATTACCATACCAATACTTGAGAATGTCTTAAAATATGAAAAGTTACTCAATGTTTTTAAACTTGCAAGTGAATATCAGGCAGAAATTGGAGATCTAATGTATTTAAGTAACCCAAGAGAACCATTAAGCTAAAAAGGTAGTTAAAATATGATAAATAAAAATAGTCCAATTCCTTTATATTATCAGCTAAAGCAACAAATCAAAGATATAATAAAATCAGGAAAATTAAAACCCGGTGATGTTATTCCAACTGAAACAGAGTTTATGGAAAAATATGCTGTAAGTAGAACAACAGTACGCAATGCAATATTGCAAATGGTAAACGAAGGCTATCTTCGCCGGGTTGTAGGGAAAGGTACCTTTGTTAAGACACATCCTGTAAAGAGTCAAATAT
>JAUWQC010000088.1 GCA_030611285.1 bacterium
AAAAAAACAATATCGACTACTACTTCTTTTTCTGCGACATCCATTCTTCTTTCTACTATTTCGGGAGAATGCGGTGGAGGAACAGAGATGGGCATTTCAATTATAGTAGTAACTCCGCCTAAGGCAGCATCTTTTGAACCACTTTCAAAGGTCTCTCTTTCATCATGACCCGGAGCCCTGATATGTACATGAGGGTCAACGGTACCAGGTAAAACCATTTTTCCTTCTGCATCGATAACTTTTTCAGCCTCTAATTTTTCTTTACTTATGGCATTAATTATTCCATCCTTTACCCCAATACAACAATCGATTAATCTGCCATCTATAAATACCTTATCTGATTTAATTACTAGATCATATTTTTCCATAGTTCATCCTCCTAGCACTGTTTTAGTTTATTAATTTATCTATTTACATGATTTCTTTCTTATTTCCCTGTAAATACCTGTAAATAATAGTTTTATATTATCAAAAAATTTATATTTATCTACATGGAATGACGAGACCGATTGGCAGGTTTTGCAACCTGTATAACATATACTGCTATCTCTAACAATATTTATAACATTAAAAAATATATTATGTCTTATATTCTTTCGGTGAAGGATGAGCATATAGAGCCCGTTTTGATTGTTTAATGCCAACTTCTACCATTGCCTCAACGTATTTGAAGGCTACCAAAATGGGGTCAATGATCACAATGTTGAGCTCTTTGGCTGCTTTTTCAGCGTATCCGGCCATTCCCGCACACCCAAGAATGATCACTTCGGCACCGTCTTCTTCCACAGCCTGTTTAGCTACTTCCATGATACGCTTCTGTGCGAGATTCGGTTTTTCATCGGTTTCAGTTACCGTCATCCCCAATTCCCGGACCGACGCCAGGTTATTGGAAAGTTTATTGCGCCAGACATCATTGTATTTACTGGGAATCCTTTTTTTCATAGGTGTCAAAATAGTAAATTTATTCCCCAGCATGGAAGCCACATGTAATGAAGCTTCCTGTATCCCAACCACTAGAATGTCGGAAATCTCTTTCATCGCTACCAATCCGGGATCGGAAAAGCAGGCGATAATCACTGCATCATAGTTTTCCGCATTTGCCTTTTTTACCAGATTCATACAGTAAAAAGCGGATAGAGTCTCATCATAAGCCGATTCTATGGCTACAGGTCCCTTATTAGGACAGGTTACGGTCAGCTCCGTTTCCGGTCGCTTAATACCTTCCAGGACTTTACGAATATGATTGGTCATATCCACTGAGCTGTTCGGGTTGATTACCATGATTTTCATACAAGTTTCTCCTTTATTTTTACTTTCATCATCTCACGACCAGTATGAAAAGCTTTCAGGTTGATTTCCTTGAATTTCTCCGGCACGAATTTCTTAATCGCCTTTTCCCATATTTCCATATTGGTGTCCAAAAAAGGAGTCAGCGCTCCCAGCAGTATGACATTCATAGTTTTCACGCTTCCAATCTCCACCGCTTTGTTGGTGGCATTTATACTGTATATATTTTTAGCACTATCTTTCAGCGCTTTTACAATCACATTATCCGCAGGGTATGTCGCAAGGCAACTGGATACTGTGACCGGAGATATTTTGTACTCATTGAAAACAATGGTGCTTCCCCCGTTAAGAAATTCTATTTGCCGCAGGGCTTCAATGGGTTCAAATGCCAGAAGATAATCCACTTTGCCTCTCATGGACATGGGGGCATCTACCTTCTCTCCCCACCGGATATGACTAATTACACTTTAGAATATTTTCTTCTTTTGATACCCATTATCTTTGCCCCCTCCTTTGTTCCTCTTGCTTGTTATTTTATTCTATAACAAGTCTTATTTTTCTCCTAAATGTGTCTAGTTGGAGGGGTGCAGTCCAATATTAGTCTTAATTATTCTGTGCCTATCCCTTTAGAGCCCTTAAGGGGGATAGACACCCTTCAGGGTAAATGGGCTAAGATCATTAAGCTGGCTACTTTAGCTTAGTTAATTCTTTTCGGTCTTTTTAGATAAGTTTTTTGGGTATTAACCTCCTTTTTAGTTGAATAGGTAAAATTAACTAAGTAACTTTATGCTTTTTGTGGATAGTTGACTATTTAATCTAAAGAAATAGCAAATCCACCAAACGAGATCTTCTTTTTTCGAAGAATGATTAATGCATTTTTTCATAATCTGGGGAATTTATTTTTTATATTCTTTCATATTATTTTTAATGGTATCTAATATACTCAATTACATTTTCTAATAATATCATTTGAAAATCAGTCTCTATAACTAAAATATTAAATTATTAATAGCCACTTCAATTCTGTTCAAACCTTCTTTTATGTTCTCAATTGATATAGCAAAAGTGAATCGAATATGATCTGGATAATTAAAAGCTTCTCCAGGAACTACAGCTACATGAGCTTCTTCCAAAATATAATTCACCACATCCATTTCATTATTAATTATTTTATCTCCTAAACGTGCTCCATAAAGTTTTGATATATTTGGAAAAACATAGAAAGCCCCATCAGGATGATTACAGGAAATTCCTTTGATTGAATTTAGCTTTTCTACTATATAATCTCTTCTTCTGGCATATTCTTTACACATAATTTTAATCATTCCTTGAGGACCCGTTAAGGCTTCGATTGCTCCTTTCTGAGCCATTGAATTGATATTGGATGTAACATGGCCCTGAAATTTGACCATGGCAGAAATAACCTCCTCTGGACCTGCAGCGTATCCAACTCGCCAACCAGTCATGGCATAAGATTTAGATAGACCATTTACCACAATAGTTTGATCCTTAATCTCTCGATTAAAAGAAGCTATACTGATGTGTTTAGCCTCATCATAAACTATATTTTCATATATCTCATCAGTTATAACCCACATTCCTTTATCTACTAAAAAATCTGCAATTTGCCTTAGGTCATCTTCTTTACACATTGCCCCTGATGGATTATTAGGACTATTAAGTATTAAGGCTTTCGTTCGGGAGGTGCATTTAGTTTTTAATTCTTCTAAAGTTATTCTAAAATTATTCTCTTCTTTAGTGGGGCTATATATGGGTATACCACCTGCTAGTTTAATCTGTTCTGGAAAAGTTACATAACAGGGAGTAGGAACCAATACTTCATCTCCTTGTTCACAAATAGTCATAAATGCGTTATATAAAGCTTGTTTTGCTCCATTGGAAACAATTATTTGTGAACTATTATAATCTAAATTATTATCTCTTTTAAGTTTCATACAAATAGCTTCTCTTAACTCTTTAATTCCTTCTACTGAAGTATATTTAGTAAATCCTGCTTTCATTGCTTGATCAGTAGCTTCTTTGATATTTCCATAAGTATCAAAATCTGGTTCCCCAGTTGCAAAGCTAATAATTTTATATCCTTTGCTTTTTAATTCATCTACCTTATTTGCAACTGCGATAGTTGCAGAAGGACTTATTTTAGAAATTATAGAAGAAATTACTCCTGACTTCATTTATTATTTTCCCTCCTTTATATATTTATTTAACTTCATTCTCTATATAAATTATAATAGATTCTAATAACTCTGTTCTTTTTAAATTCTCTTTGTCTTCTTTTATAATAACTATATTATCGAAATAATTAAAACATTAGCAATAATCTCTTTTTTTCTTTATGCTTCTTCTTATCATAAAATATTAAATATCAATCTACTATTTCATCTAATATTTCTTATAATTTAAAGCAGAATATCTTGTTCTACGCTATCTATTCTTTTTCCGATTAATTTTTCTGCAACAAATTTAAAGTCTTGTTTATGTCCATTTACAAAAAATTTATGAATAGATTCTTCCTGTCTCCCCACATTTAAAGACCCGCTTTTTTTTAATATTTCTTTTACTCCTAGAACAGTTTCTCTCGATGGATCTACAAATTTAACTTTAGACTCCATAACTTTCCTTATAAAATCTTTTAGAAAAGGATAATGAGTGCAACCAAAAATTAAGGTATCTATTCTTTTTTCTTTCAAAGGTTTTAAACAAATATTTGCCGTCTTTTGAATTTTCTTAGGATTTACAAGACCCTGCTCGACAAAGTTAGCGAAATCAGAGCATGGTTGTCCAAAAAGATTAATAGTAGAATCTAACGATCCAATAATTTGCTTATATATTTCTGTAACTTTTTTTGGTCCTAGTATTCCAACAGCTTTGTTTTTTGTTGCTTTTACAGCCATCTTAGCCCCAGGCTCTATTACACCAACTATAGGTATATTAAATTTTTCACGGGCATCTTCAAGTGCAATAGATGTGGCAACATTACAGGCAATAACTATTATTTTTGCTTTTTCTCCTAATAAAAAATTAATAATCTCAAAAACATATTTTTTTATAAGTTTTTCCGGCTTTATACTATAAGGGATATGCATATGATCTGCAAAATAAAGTGTATTTTCACAAGGTAACTGGTTATATATTTCTCTTAAAACACTTAAACCTCCGACGCCAGAGTCAAAAAGACCAATTGGGTTATTTTTATAACTCATGATCTGATACCTCCTTCTATACAATTCAATTCAAAAAGATAGTTACAAAAGTCAATAATATACACACTAATAAAATATCCTACTTCCAAGAATTTACACAAAACCCCCACCCAGGGTTTGTCCTGATCTGGTCCTTTTAAAGCAGGTAGACCTACCTCTACAATAGGAGAAGATTCTATCTCTTGGTTAAATTAAGAGGCAGGCATTAGTAATTCCTATTAAGACTATACCCTTTTATTTTTTCCTTCAACCTTCTTTCTCCCTATTTGCTACCCCACTAAATTATTACAAACAATATTGGTCATATAGCTATTACCTCCTTGGTCTATATGTTATTA
>JAUWQC010000201.1 GCA_030611285.1 bacterium
CCGCCGAATGCTTATTCAGGACAATATACTAATATATTAACCGCCAAAAGGCACAAATTCCCTGACATAGACAGGAATGAGATTTTTAGCCTTTACTTTCCTTACTGCATTAAAATAAGCACAAATATTTAAGTGCCTTGCTGTGGGGTAATAAGTTTTTTTATCCAGATTAAAAATTTTATTTTGCCTGGCTATATCAGATAACATCTTTCCATAATTTATACAGCAGTTTCCTCCAATTAATATTTCAGGGTTTTTATATCCGCCCCCGCAATTCGGCATTTTTAAAACTCCGCTTGCTGTTAATCTATTTAACAAATCTTTCAGGTCGCAATTGCGGACTAAAAAATTTTTTCCTTTTTTACTTATAAAGTAATACTTTCCTCCGGTTCCAATCCTGGCCAAATATTTGCCCTCTCTGTCGACCTCAGAAGTCACATTATAAAAGGCAAAATAAACTTCGCCCTTTCTTACATCAAGACAGGGCATAATAAGCACTGGGATATTTTTTTTAAGGCAGCGGGTAATAAAACTGATGTTTCTATAGCTAATGCCCAGGGCAAAAATATCCAGCGATTCTATGCCAAAAGCAGGTTTCCCTTCCAGCCAGGATAAAATTTTTATAACGCTAACCCCTATCCTGGTGCCGGTAAAATCACCAGGGCCAACATTTACACCAAAAACATCTACATCTTTTATGGTAAGTCTGGCTGTGGATAAAGCCTGGTCCAGTAAGCTCATTATATTTACCATATGCTTCATACTGTTGTAATCAGTTGTTTCTGATAACAACTTTTCATTTTTATTTACAGCAACACTTAACCTCCTGGTGCTGCTATCAATACTTAAAATATTCATAATATTCCTCGCCGCTCTTCTCCAGTATTTTCTTAAACCTTTCCAGTCTCAGATCCCAATACTGACTGCTGCTGTCAAAAATTATCTTCCTTTTTGTGGAAATGTTGCTCTTATCTATCAGATAACTCAAATCTATTTCTAAATATTCTTTTTTTATATAATCTTTTATCTTGTCTCCCCATTCTATACATACAATTGAAATATCGTCATACAGGTAATCATCCAGGCCAATTCCATTTATCTCGCCGGTATTTTCCAACCTGTATAAATCAACATGTATGAACTTTCTCCAATTATCAATACTGTATTCACTCAATATGATAAAACTTGGACTTGAAAGATTTTCCTTTAAGTCAAATCCTTCAGCTATACCTGAGATAAAAGTTGTTTTCCCGCCGCCCAGCTCCCCTGAGAAAAGAACAATATCCCCTTTTGAGATAACTCTTGATAATTTTTTTCCGAGGTTTTTGGTAAAAATAGAAGAATTAGAAATAATCTCAATTCGCATATCAAAAGAGCCCTAACTGTTTGTCTTTATCCTGTTTGTCACCGGTAGCTTCAGATTCCAGGTTTAAAATATCTTCCTCGACAGCAGGCATCTCACTGTCAGAGTCAATCAGCCTTTTTATTTTTTGAAAATCCTGCTTTAAAATCTCCATTCTGGATGGTGCATAAAGAACAGCTGCGGGATGATTTATAGGCATAATAATACGGCTGTCAACTTTAAATACCTTTCCCCTGAGAGTATTTATACCCTTATCGGTATTCAGTAGAAGCTGTGTGGAAAATTTACCCAGGGTACAGATTATTTTTGGATCAATTATTTTTATCTGCTCCAGCAGATAACCCTTACAGGTATTTATTTCCTCTATCCTTGGATCCCTGTTGCCCGGAGGCCTGCATTTTAAACCATTTGCAATAAAAACCTCGCTTCTGTCAAATCCAATAGAATCAAGCAGCTCATCGAGTAATTTTCCTGCCGGCCCGACAAAAGGCAGCCCCTGTAAATCTTCATTCTTGCCCGGAGCTTCTCCTACAAACATAACCGGCGCATATGCGCTTCCACTGCCAAAAACAAATTTAGTCCTGCTGCTGGAAAGCTCGCACTCCTGGCAGCTCCTGATTTTAAGATAAAATTCCTTTAGCTTTTCCCTTTTATCGTAATCTCCCATAACCTATTCCTGAAAACTCCCTGCTGTATATACTATTTTTTTATCTCTATTTATAACTCATAATATTTCATACTTCAATATTTATACAGTTCTCATTTACAAAAAAAGAAATTTTTCCTATTATTAGCCAAAAGAGGCAATAAAATAATTATATAAAAAAGGACTTAAATATGAAAATCAAAATAGTAATTTCCGCTCTTATCTTAGCATTTGTCTTCGTATCATTTATTGGATGTACACCAGGTAGGGCTGTAACTGAAAAAATTACATCTATTATTGAAAATACATTAGGTCCGGTAGAGATTGAAGAAATTACTGTTTGTAAAGATGTGGACAGCAGTGCCAAACCGGTAGAACCCACGGATACTTTCCCTTCAGGAACCCGGGTTGTCTATGTATCAGTTAAAATCAATAATATGACTCTTGAAGATAAAATAACCACCAAATTGACTTATTTAGAGACCGGAGAAGAAATCTATACCGCTGATCTTACTACTGAGAAATCCGGTTCAGGATATTTTGGCTTTAATCTAACCATAGATCAGGGTTTCCCTTCAGGGAGATATAACGCAGTGGTTTAC
>JAUWQC010000212.1 GCA_030611285.1 bacterium
ACCTGGACGGTAAAATAAGAAGCCTGGATTTTAAAGTCTAGTTCCTGGCGGGAACACAATTTCAAAAGAAAATATGTAATACAGCCATTTCCATATCTTACGGAAAAACTATAAGCTACAGGAAGTTGGCCGCTCTTGCCGGTTATAGGAAAGCTTGGAGGGCTGCTGGCTCAGCATTAAAAGAGAATCCAGTAATGTTAATTGTGCCCTGCCATAGAATTATAAGAAGCAATGGTACTCCAGGTGAATTTGGAGGAGGAAAAAAGGTAAAAAGATTTCTGCTCAGTCTGGAGAAAAGCTTATATCTTAAATATACTGTTTGAGTATACCATATATTTAAAACTGCTTTAAACAATTCTAAAATTTACTGTTTACTACTATTTTTGGCTATGCTCCAATCGTATATTATTGTTATATAAAAATAAGGCTTCTATATAACTATCCTAAGCTCTTTAAATAGTGATTAGAAAGTAAATGTATAATGAGCGCATTTTCTGAATTGGGACAGACGGCAAATAAGGTATATCTTTTTTAGAAAGCTTTTCTAGTTTTTGGAATATAAATTCTATTATTGGGGTATTAATTTCTTGAGCCTTTATTCTTATTTTATCTGATTATCAATACTTTTTATTTTCTTCATTTTTATAGCCTTATTGAAAAGAAATGATTGTAAAATAAATTATCCATATGGTTTATACCGAATTTTACTGTCCCCAAGATGATCGCATCTTTTTTAAGGGAAGAAGTTACAATTTCTGGTTTAAAAGGTACTATGTAATACACCTCATCCTTTAGCCTTTTTATAAACTTTTCACCCAGATCTATTATGGCTCCGCTTATTACAACTATTTCAGTGTCTATAATAGTTATTATGCTAGCTATGCCTATAGCCAAAACCTTTAAAACATCTTCATCAATAACTTTTTTGATGAAATTGACATTAGGATCATTATAGAGTTTACATATATACTCAAAGTCAATATCGGCGATTTCCCTTTTAAAGTTTTTATCTGTTTTAATTCTTTGGGCTACTTCTTTTACCTTATTAACTATTCCCACTATATCTACCTGAGCTTCAAATAGGCCCAATTCCAAGGTATTGTCTTTTAATCTTTCAAAATCATAATTCTTTAATATGGGCAGATAGGATATTTCTCCGGTACTTCCATGGGTACCTGTTACCAATTTTTTATTAATGATTATCCCTGCTCCAACCCCATAATTAACATCTAAATAGATTAGATTGCTGATATCGGGATATGTTTTCCATTGTTCACCGATAGTTCCCAGGTTTATAGAGTTTTCAACCACCACATCTTTTTTATATTTTTTGTTAAATATCTCATACAGGTTTATTCCGCTCCAGTTCTTGAAATAGGGGGCATGGGTTACCACTTTAGATTTTGGATCTACTACCCCATGTGTACCGATGCTTATAAGATATATTTTTTTGAAGTTTATTTCTGATTTTTTTAATGCCTCTTCCACTGTATTGAAAATATTGTTCAAGATGCTTTCTCTGCTGCCTTTGGCATCATTTCTGTGTTTAACTTTGGTTATAATGTCCCCAAAAAGATTAGCTATGGCTACAGTAATATAACCAATGCCTATATTAATGGCAATAATATAAAAGAAGTCTTTATTAAATTTTAGTATGATAGGCTTCTTGCCAAGCTTTGAATTAATTTTTTTCCCTTCAGATAGGACCTTTTTATCAATAAGATAGGAAACAAGAACAGAAATGGTAGACTTGGCCAGCCCGGTAACAATGTTTAGTCTGATCCTGGTTACAGACTGATTCTCTTTAACGTTTTTTATAATCAATCCAATATTATGTTCTTTTATAGATACCTGTGTTGCTTTTTCTTCCATAATCATTAATTTGTTCGGTTATATAATTCTATCATCGATAGTACTCAACAAGCTATATTTAGTCAATTTAAATTTTTTGTGTGTTTTATTATGTTAGCTAAATTTTAAAAGTGAACTATTTAAAATTTAAAAGCGAACTACCCTTAAGTCACTGTTTTTAATTTTATGTATATCAATTAATTCATTATTGCACCAGAATCTGGCTTCATATACATCTTTATCCAGCGGATAAATACGGATATCAACAGTTTCTCTTGCCTTTTCATTTAATTTAATTTCCAGATTATTTATGGATCAATAATTCGCTGTGTGTCAACGTTCAGCGATTATGTCACCTAAAAGTATATAGTTTTGTTCAGCGAAAATGTCACCTTCCCTCCTGATTAATAGTCGTCTGTTTCCCATGCAATAGTTGAATCAAAAAGCCCAAGAGTAAGTTCTTCATCTCTTTTGTCATATCTAAATCCATCAGAGTTACCGCCCTTCCAGGGATGATTTACTGCAGGCTTTTTGGG
>JAUWQC010000265.1 GCA_030611285.1 bacterium
CCCCCACAGCCCATTTCTGCATCATCCGGGTGAGGGCTGAAAGCCAGGGCATCTATTCTAATTTCTTTTTTCATTTTTTTACTTTAAATAATTTCTAAAAATTTATGCCGGAAATCCAGGGGGGTTACTGCAGAGTACAAATCATCTATAAAATCAAAGCCATGTCTATTCAAATAACTGATTATATTAATTTCGCGCTCCTGCAAATTATTATCTGGAAAAATATTCATATAAATTTTATTTATGCCTTCAACTGTAAATTTATTCTGCCTTTTTAATTCAGAATATAGTTTCTTATTAAGAACCTTTATCTCCTTTTTTATATTTCTTTTAATTCTATCAAAAGAACTCGAAATATTCATTTCTAAATCTGAAAAAACTTTCTCTAATTTTTCAAGTTTTATTTGTATGTCACTTTCCAGATTCAGTACTAACTTTCCCATATCTATTTTTAATCTTTTACTAACGGCTTGCCTGATTATTTCTTCTTTGCTTGATTCCAATTCTATATCTGTAATTTTTAACTTTACAATTAGTCTTTTTATTTTCTTTTCAACTACAGTTGCAGAAAATCTGGGATAAATAACTGGCATTTTTAAACCATAAAGATTATAAACAGGCTTTAACTGAGCATAGTAACTGGATTCGCCTGGTCCACAAATTGAGCATAATACCGGTAAAAGTTTGTCCTGAAGCAATGGTCTTAATATCACATTCAGGCTAATGGCAGCAGGTTTTTCTATCAACAGATCCCAGAATTCTTTTTTGTTATACCTCTTATCTGAAATTTCAAATAAATTATCGCTATCAGAATATATCTTCTCCCTGATGCCATCAACACAATAGAAAAAATCAAGCGTTCCGGGTGTGGAACTAAGCTGACTGTGATAACCACAGCTATTGAGTTTTTTACCGGTGGAGTTTATTAAATGGCTTATCTGGTAATGTTTACTCATATCAAATTCCAGCAGATTGCAGGACAACTTTTTCAGTTCAACATCAGCAGGATCTATTATTACAAGACCATAACCAGAGAACATTCTTGTAATTATAACTGAAAAAAAAGAAGAAACATTTATTTCTCCTTTGGTATTAGAACAATTCTTTAAAGCATTCACTAGAACATTTTTATAAAAATCCATTATTTCAGTTTTAAAGCTTGTAGAATAAAGAATACTTTCCAGTTTTTCAATTGCCTCCTTAAACCTGCTATCAGCAAGATAGATATCCGAATATCTGGTTTTTGGGTCAAAATCTGACAGGTCAAGTTTGATATTTGTAATTTCCTTATCAATTACATTTAAATTATCAATCTGGTTAAAACTATTGTCATCCGACGCATTCCAGAAACATGGGATTATAGGTATTTTTAATTCTTTTTCAAAGTAACTGCTTACCTTTAATATGGTGATTATCTTAAATATTATAAATATAGGGCCGGTTAAACACCCGGGCTGCTGCCCTCCTATAATGACTGCTGATTTTGGACTTTTAAGTTTTTCTATATTTTCTATAGTTTTCTGGCTGCAGCCAATATTTTTATTATAGTCCCTCAAAATATTGTAAATTTTTGACCTGTTTTCTTTATCATAATCTGCCTTGAGGTCTAAAATTCTTTTTTTATAACTATCTATGTTTCTATAAT
>JAUWQC010000168.1 GCA_030611285.1 bacterium
TAAGTAATTCTCTAAGAGCATGGTCAATTAATGCTTTTCGTGTATTAATTCCCGTGGCTTTAATACAATTTTCTACGAGTTTATTATCAAGTACAATATTAGTTCTACCCATAATAATTAGCACCTCCCTATATACACACAATAACATAAATAATGTGTATGTCAAATAATATATTTTAAAGATAACGCTAGAACTCACCTGTCGTTGGATCAATAGCATTTGCTAGTGCTTCAATTATCTTTATTGATTTGTTTGTATCCATTTCTATTACCTACAACATATTATTATATAGAATACTATAATATAGATATTATTTATTTTATAAAATAAACTTCTCTTAATTTTTTTAGAAATAATCCTTTTCAAAAATGAAGATTATTCAATAATATGGGTTATATATCCTATTATGCAGAATTCTATATAAAAGGAAATATACATATCAATATGAGTTTAAGAGTATACTTTGAAGAATATACTCCATAGACACTTTGTGTTTTATGAAATTTTTTTACCTGTCCTAATAATTTCACAAGCAAAGGGGTTGGAATCGTTGAAGTCTTTAACTTCAAAAGGATGTGGTTCAATTCTGATATCAATATTTCTTCTAAGCTTTAATAGTGAAGAAAAAATATCCACAATATCTCCCCCGAAACTATCAACAACAACAGCAATATCAATAAAAGCCCAGGTAAATGCCTGCTTTATA
This sequence comes from bacterium, assembly GCA_030611285.1. Classification (GTDB taxonomy): domain Bacteria; phylum Actinomycetota; class Humimicrobiia; order Humimicrobiales; family Humimicrobiaceae; genus Hydromicrobium. The sequence goes on from JAUWQC010000168.1 coordinate 708, forward strand.
CTTGTAGATGCCAAAAGCAAGTTATTATTAATTTAATATCTTTGAAGGTTCAAGTCCTACTTGGGGAGCCAAATGAAGACTCTACACCAATTAACAGGGCAACCTATCCTAACAACATAAAGCTTTTAAAAGAGCAATAAATCCTGGGCAAGGCTTATACAAAAGATATATGAAGTCGATCCTCTTATCTGTCCCAGGTGCGGAGGGATATGAGGGTAATTACCTTTATAGAAGACTATAAGATTGTAAAAAAGATACTTGATTATCTGGGAATATATGAGTTTGGTAAAAAGAGGGCTCCTCCAAAAATAAATACTTGCCCTGATGAGTTTGATAAATATATCCGGGATAACTATATAGACTGTGACCATGTGCGCTAGGCTGGTTATAAGGTTACAGGATATTAGCCTGTCATAAAACTGGCCCAGATATGGTATTTTATTTATTTCTTTTTACTCTTCATGCATTTTCTGCTCTAATATCATGTTTTCTGATGCTTTTTGAATCTGATAATAGAATTACGTCTACTTTTAGCTGTTTATAAACTGGTGATCCAGAAGCAAGTTCTTATAAATTTGCTTCAGAATAAGATTATTGTTAATATTAATAATATTTACTATATACCATAAAGTATCTATGGAATTAATATTGAGATACTGATAGATTAAACATTGCAAGAAATGAAGGATGTTGCATATTCAGTTAATAATATTCCAATTCGCCTGACAGGCAAAAGGTGGATTCATATAGTAGAAAACCATGAGGATATGGCGGGATATTATTTTGATGTCCTGGAAGTTGTAAATAATCCTTCATATGTATTAGATGGGGATGAAGACGAATTATGGGCAGTAAAGTATATCAACAAAGTAAAAGTATTTCTTGTTATCTATAAAGAGTCTAAAAGAAAGAATGATGGTTTTATTATTACTGCCTTCACAACAACCAAGATAAAGAAACTTCTTAAAAGGAGAATAATATGGCAGCAAAAAGAGCTGTGAAAGAAATATTTGAAGCTTTACCCTATATAAAGAAAGTAGGTGCCAAACACCTGTGGTTTGATTTTGACGAAGAAGCAGATGTTCTATATATAAGTCTGGAACGACCACAGAGGGCAACAGATACTGATATATTAGAAGATGGCATATTCCTGCGCATGCGCGATAAAGAAATTGTTGGGATAACAATAACAAATATCAGCAAGAAATTTAGAAAACAGGATTAGTAAATATTAGAAACTCCTATCCATGTTTTTAAATCTATATTATTTTCTGATTTATTGAGTAATTGTCCATATATTTCAATACACTTAAAAGTAATTTATGAAATTCTCAGTCCGAGTATCTTACCCGGAAAACGGAAAATATAACTGGTTTGAAGCTGTTAAAACCTATAAAGACATAGGTTTTGTGGAAATTGCATTCCTTAACCCTGAGTTATTTCTAACTTCAGACATAAAAAGGGTTATGGAAAGAAATCGCCCCGATATCTTTTAAAATGTGGTTGCTGCAATGAAAAGCTTGAAATTTATTATGACAAAGAAGGACTAGAGATTAATGGGGTAAATGGTTCAATAGAAGATTGGCGGGAGGTCTTATTGCCCTTATTAATACAGTAAATTGGTTATAAGTTGTCATGTCCGGTAAAAATAAAAATAAAAGGGATACCGAATAGAAAGAGGCCAGGAAGAGATGCCGACTGAATGCAGAAACTGTGCAAATGGCTAAAAAGTTTAGCCTAAATCCTAAAAGTCTTATAAAAAACATTCCAAATAAGAGCCAGAGTTGGAAAAAACCCGTATATTTATGGATCCAGGAAATGTATCAGGAACGTTGTGATGATAATAAAAAAATATCTGGAAAGAGCGGTAAAAAAAATAAAGATAATGGCTTTTAGAGTATCTGGTACTTATATTTATCAATAGTGATGAAGAAGAATAAAAATCAAATTTTAAGAGAAGCTGCTGATGATTTTATAAAAAAGCAAGAACATTATCAAGTGTCCTTGAAATAGCCATTGCAGGTTCTGTAGCTGGTGGAGATCTCTACCCAAATGATCTTGATATAAGTCTTGTTGTAGATGATCTTAGTGAGTTAGCTCAAATATCTAAATATGCCAGACTATAATTACCCCCAAAAACTGGACAAAAAATGAGGTAAGATATAGCTATAGTAAGGGGGTAAGAAATATTTATGAAAAACATAACAAAAAAAAGTTACATTCCAGCTTTCAAAACAAGGGTAGTAAAAGAAATGTTGGGGCAGGAAAAAACAGTAAGCCATATATGCAGTGAGTATAAGATTCATCCAACGCAGGCCCATAAGTGGAAAAAGAAAGGGATAATACAAATGCAGGAAGGATTTGAAAATCCA
>JAUWQC010000158.1 GCA_030611285.1 bacterium
TGGATTTTAATAAATTAATTAAAAAATTTTTGATTAGATTATCAGTAAACGGTAGATCTGTTTAAAGACTGGTGTATGTCTGAACGCTTGAAAGGGGATTGGATGATTATCGGAATCGGGAATGTAGGAAGCAACTCACTGAGAACTAAAATTATTGATATTAATAATGAAAATGAATTTAGAGTATTGGGTGAAGCCAATGTGGATAAAATAAAAAACAGAGGAAGATCTAATTTTACCCACAGTATTGGTGATAAAAAAGCTACCGGTAGATCAGTAAGAATTATGGGATTTGAAGCGGGGATAAAACTCATTTTTAACTGGTATATTAAAAGTGGTGTAGTAAGCAGTCTTAAAGACATAAGGGCTATGGGATTTAATTGTGTCCTTGGAGAAAAAAACGGAGCCAATATTTTAACCCAAAAAATATTAGATGAAATGAAAAGATTTGCATTTATTGCGTCAACACATAATCAGCAATTAATTGAAGCGATTGGAGAATTTAAAAGAATGCTTAATGTACCTATGGTGGGAGTCTTCGAGTCATCTTTTCATTACTCCATACCTGAATTCAGAAGGCTTTCAGGTTTCCCCTGGAACTGGTATAAAAAACTGGGAATAAAAAAGAATGGCTGCAGTAGCATTTCGCACCAGTATTTAGCTGCAATGGCTTATAAACTTGAAAAGGCTGAAAAGATGAACCTGCTTACAATTTATCTGGGAGAAAGAAGCTCTATTTGCGCAATAAAAGATGGAAAATCAATTGATACTAGTATGAGTTTTTCACCTGATTCAGGACTGCTTCAAAGGACAGGAGTGGGTGATATTGATGGTGCTGCTTTGCTATTTGCAATGAATGAACTTGGTCTTTCAGCGGTAGATGCGCTTGATGAAACATCAAATAACGCTGGTCTTATTGCTACTGCTGGAATTGAAACAGATGATTTTAAAGATATTTTGGATGCAGCTAAAAAGGGGAACAAGAGAGCCGATCTTGCAGTAAATTTATATATTGATGGAATAAGAAAATATATAGGGGCACTCTCAACTGTACTTGGTAATGTTGACTGTATAGTTTTCGGAGGTGAAATTGGTGAAAAAAGCATATATGTTAGAGTAAAATGTCTTGAAAATATGGACTATATGGGAATAAGAATGGATCTTGCAAGAAATAAGGAGTTAAACGGTGAGCTGGGTCTTATTTCATCCGATTATTCAGTGGTATCAAAAACAAAGATATATATAGTACCCACAAATGTAGAAATGGTAGTGGCTTATTTTACCAAAAAGGTGATTGAAAAGGGAAAGGACTTGATCCCTGAAGAGATGATTTTCAGGTTATGATATAATCCCCATATATTCATTTATCCTCTTTAAAGTTAATCCTTTTCCCAGTATTTCAATAGTTTCAAACAGAGGAGGGCTGATAGTGCTGTTCCATATAGCTATCCTTACAACTTCTGCAATTTTTCTAAAATTTAAGTTTAATCTTTCTGAAACCAGTCTCAAATTCTTTTCAATATCTTTTGCATGAAATTTACTACTTACTTCGCTAAGTGTCTTATAAGCTCTATTTAATATATCGGCTGCATCAATCTCCTTATTTTTAAAGTAAGTTGCCAGTTCATCACTGTAGCTGATTTTTATAAAAAATGGGCTTATTAAATCTATACCCTCTTTTAATGTCTTTATCCGCTCTTTTATAAGCGGAATTATTTTTTCAATTTTCTGGCCCAATGGTTCTATTCTGTTTTCTAAATCAATGATGTTTTTGGAAGCCAGATAATTTCTTAATTGTTTTTCGAGGAGCTGTTTTAGACAGGAGTTTTCCATATTTCTTATATAATATCCATTTATCCATAAAAGCTTGTTATAATCAAATTTGGCTGGCTTTTTATTTATGGAGCTAAGTTTAAATTTTTTAATCAATCCACTGGTTGTAAAAATTGTAGTTTTTTCATTATATGACCAGCCAAGGAGCGCAAGATAATTTAGTATTGCTTCTCTTACAAATCCTTCTTCTATATATTTTTCAATGGAAATAGAACCGTGCCTTTTGCTTAGTTTCTGACCATCCTGACCCAATATCATCGGCAGATGGGTGAAATTGGGGATGTTAAAATTAAAGGCATTATAGATGAGAATTTGTTTTGGAGTGTTTGAAAGGTGATCTTCGCCTCTTATGACATGAGTTATTTTCATTAAAGCGTCATCTATTGCGACAGAGTAATTATAGGTGGGAAGGCCATTAGACCTTATTATTATAAAATCTTCAATACTTTCGGTATTAACTGTTATGTTTCCATATACAGTGTCTTTAAAATTAATAGTCTTATTTTCGGGTACCAGAAATCTTATGGCGTAAGGCTTTCCGCTGTCTATATTATCTTTAATGTCTTTACTTGAGAGCTTCAGGCATTTCCGGTCATATTTATAAGGTTTTCCTTCTACTATTTTATTTTTTCTTTTTTTCTTCAACTCTTCAGGGCTGCAAAAACAATGGTACGCTTTCTTAGCCTGAATCAGTTCCTGTGAGTATCTTTTATAGATACTGGTTCTCAGGGATTGTCTGTATGGACCGTATTCGCTGCTGACTTCCGGCCCTTCATCCCAGTTAAGCCCAAGCCATTTCAGTGACTTTAGTATCAGATTTATTGTTTCTTCCTGATGCCTGGCTATATCAGTGTCTTCTATTCTTAAAATGAACTTGCCACGGGTTTTGGTGGCATAGAGCCAGTTAAAAAAAGCAGTTCTGGCGCTTCCTATGTGTAAATACCCGGTTGGGCTGGGGGCAAATCTAACTCTTATTTCTTTATTATTATTTTCTTTTTTTATGTTCATGTTTATATTCACATTTAATTAAAGTCTAACAGGATTATTTAAGGATTTACCCATACTGTAATTTTCCTTATAGTCTCGACAGGCTGTCCCCACATAGGATCCTGACGGTGCGTGTATCCTGAGTCAACTTCTGAATATGGCTCATATTTATATTCTATATAGGTGTATCCGGATTCAACCAACAATATATGATTTGCCTCATCTTTGGGCATTAGTGATATATTAGGCATAATAGGAATTGCATCTTCAGGAATAGGCATCTGTTCGGTTGGCTCCTGACCGTAGCGAAACTCTTTTATAATAATCTGATCAAGAGGTGT
>JAUWQC010000175.1 GCA_030611285.1 bacterium
TCTCAGGTCTGGCTGCCAATACAAAACCACCGTTTTTACCTTTATATGATCTAAGAATTCCTTTTTTATTCAGCTCTTGAAGTACTTTTCTTAAAAAGGGCCCTGGCATTTTTAAATCTTCAACCAATTCTTTAACAGAAACTATATCCTTATTACTCTTCACAATATAACAAAGTGCCCTTATGGCATAGTCAGTATTTCTTGTAATTAAGTTCACTTATTATTTCCTCTACTTTCTATATTGGACTATTTGTAAAGATACCACTACAGTATCATTATGTCAATAGGAAATATAAATCCATAACTTAAAAATAGAGGATATCCAGGTTGATTTATTTTATCTTCCGAACAACCAAATATGATCGAAATTGCGTTTAGAATGGATCCCCGGACTGGTCAATGTTAATAACATTTTATTAACTATTTAATTTCCTTAAGGTTTAAGAACAAGCAACATTTTATTTAAAAATTGAGATTTAAGATAAAAGATTGGAGAAACAAAACATGGAGATTTAGTGTAATTTTAGTTTTCCTCACAAGTTTTATCACTAATAAAATTTTCTACTTCTTTTAAAAATTTATCAGCAGATGATATTGCATTTCTTGAATCCACCTCTGAAATAGATAGTCCTAATCCATATATTAAATAATGTCTTACTTTTCTCATCTTATTAAATTTAAAAACTAGTGTTGCGATTTCTTTTCCCAGAATCTTTTTTGAAAAATCAACCACAATTTTATGTGATCCGGCAGCTCTCGGGCGAAAACCAAAAGAAAATACAAGCGCCCTACCGGCAAGCAACATTGCTTCATAAGCAAGTTGATAACTACTTTCTCGATCATCATCTATAAGTAGCCTGGCACTCTTTATGCTCCGCTGCGATTTCTCAAGCACACTTCGAACCTGTGAAGAGTCAATATGGTCATCTTTTTTAATAAGACCTTTGTCAATGAATTCTTGTATTATTTTCATGTTCCCCTATTAGAAAAATTATAGGTTTTAATAAAATTTTTGAGGTGAAAGAATTTTCTTCTTTTATCCTTTCTTCAAATTCTTTTTCACTGTAAATATGATAATTTATTTCTCTTTCAAATTTACTTTCAAGTTTGGAAATTTTTTCTATTAAAGCATCTTCATTGATGTCTCCTACAATCATAACGTCGATATCTGATAAGAAGTCCTGTGTTCCATTTGCAAAAGATCCAAAAATAAAAGCCTTTTTAATACCACTTACTCTGAATAATGCATCCCTGAGCTGATTTTCGATTCCTATAGTCTTGGATACAATGTTTCTAATATCACTGAAAATCGGCGACTTCATATTCAGAAAATAATATACTTGATTGCCGGACTTTTCTCTTTTGAATATACCGTTTTTTTCAAGATTAATAAGTTCTCTTCTAATATTCTGTACCGGAAAATGCAAATTTTTTTCTAACTCTCGAAGGTAATATTTTTTTTCCGGATGCGAAAAATATAACTGGAGAATAGCTTTCCTTGTTTTTGATTTGGTTATATTAAAGATATCCATATTGTAATCCTTTTTGATTACAATTGTAATCAGTATTGATTACAAAAGCAATAGTTTTTTACCTTTTGAATACAAAACTTCATTTAACATTATTTACCAGAATAATGTAATTATAAAGAAGTTTTAAATAATCGCACAATAGCTTATAAGTATAATAATGATCCGAATATTACTATAAATAATTCTTTACATTCATCCAATAGCCGGATGGAAGAAAACACTGGCAGAAATTCAGAAATGAATGGCTATAGGAAGGATCTAGGAACACTTGATTTTGGTTCGAATAATGCAGTTTGGCTCCCCGATTAGGACTCGAACCTTTTAAGATAATAATTTGAGCTAACCTGAATATACTTATTAACCAATAAAAACTACACCAATTCCTTCCCATCCCTCAACCTTTTTATCAGCATAGGAACTACTTCAAATATATCTCCTACTATCCCGTAATTAGCAACTTTAAAAATGGGAGCACCTGGATCTTTGTTTATGGCAATAATAATATCAGAGGTCTGCATCCCTGCAAGATGCTGAATTGCTCCGGATATGCCGCAGGCAATATATATCTTGGGATTGACAGTCTTCCCTGTCTGGCCTACCTGATGAGGATAGGATATCCAGCCTGAATCAACTGCTGCTCTTGATGCTCCTACCACTCCCCCCATAAGATCTGCAAGCTCCTTAAGCATTGAAAACTTCTCACTTCCGCCCAGTCCCCTGCCGCCGGATACAACCACATCATAATCGGTAATGTTTATATTCTCATTAAGCTCTCTCTCTGTACCAAGCAGCTTATATTTAGTCTTAAAATTGGACTCATCTATATCTATATATTCAATCCTATCTTTATAATCCCCCTCTACTTTCACAACCTTTTTCTTTTCCATAACATGTGGCCTTACCGTTGCCATCTGGGGTCTTACATTTCTGGTGATGATGGTTGCCAGAATATTTCCCCCGAATGTCGGCCTGGTCTGAAGAAGTATCTTCTTTTCCTTATCTATCTCAAGCCCTGTGCAGTCAGCAGTCAGTCCCGTTTTCAGTATAGCGGCAACCTTTGGAATAAGAGTCCTTCCAAACCAGGTTGCACCTGCCAGAAATATCTCGGGCTTATACCTCGTTATTACCTGTGCCAGAGCTTTTGCAAAAATATCATCAAGATTTGTAGAAAAAACAGGATTATCTATAAGATAAAGCTTATCAAGACCGTACTGGAAGGCTCCCAGTGTACTCTTTTCAATACTGCTGCCGATGGCAACCGCAGAAAGCTTTACTCCCAGCTGATCGGCAACTTTTGGGATTAGAGTCCTTCCAAACCAGGTTGCTCCTGCCAGAAATATCTCAGGCTTATATCTCGTTATTACCTGCACCAGGGCTTTTGCAAAAATATCATCAAGATTATCGGAAAAAACAGGACTATC
>JAUWQC010000157.1 GCA_030611285.1 bacterium
TTTATTTATTTTTAAATGAACTATGGCCAGTAATATCAGCTCCAGGCAGGAAAAAATATTAAAGTTTATCAGTAAAAATATTAAAAAATTCGGATATCCCCCATCTATAAGAGAGATAGCCAGGGCGGTGGGTTTAAGTTCCTCAGCAACAGTTCATTCCCATTTAAAAAAGCTTGAAGAAAAAGGATACATAAAAAGAAATCAATCCAAACCACGCGCTATTTCACTACTATCCAGGCAGGAAGATGAAACAATTGACAGTGGTTTTAATAATCTTGTCTATGTTCCTGTAGTTGGAAATATAGCAGCCGGTAGGCCAATTTTAGCAGATGAAAACATTGAAGATTATTTCCCACTTACATCGGATTTTGTTAAGGGGAAAAAAGAAGTGTTTATTCTTCATGTAAGAGGAGACAGTATGGTAAACGCGGGGATACTGGACAGGGATTATATTATTGTAAGGAAACAGGATAATGCCATAAACGGTGAAATAATCGTAGCTTTACTGGAAGATGAAGCTACGGTTAAAAGATTTTTTAAAACTGGTAAAAAGATAAAATTAATGCCTGAAAATGATTATATGAAACCGGTAGTTGTAGATGAGGTTAAAATACTTGGAAAAGTAATAGGGGTAATTAGAAAATATTTTTAGCCAATATTAGCTAGCTTCCCTGCTCTCTCTTCCCCTGCATATATATCTGGATAATATAGAGCAATATTTTGAATTCACATTTAAATTTAATATAGAACTGTCCTCTAAATCTCTACGCCCTAAAACCTGGCAGTTACTATAAATAAAAGACATAATTTTATTTTCATTATAAGGAATCTTTACAATTATATTTAAATAATGTCTTTCAATCATTTTTTTTATTCTTAAGTACAGCTCAGGTAGTCCACTTCTTTTTAAAGCAGATATAAACACTGAATTTTTATATTTTATTTTTAAACTATTAAGTTCCCCACTGCTTAATTTATCAATTTTGTTAAAAACCAATAACAACGGCTTTTGCCGTACGCCAATTTCTTTTAGAACTTCTTTTACACTGTAAATATTATTCTCAAAATCAGTATTGCATACATCAACAATAAGCAGTAATAGATCTGATCTTTTAACTTCTTCTAAAGTGGATTTGAAAGATGCTATTAACTGATGCGGTAATTTTTCAATAAATCCGACTGTATCTGAAATCAAGACTTCAGAATTGGGATATATTTTTAATTTTCGCGTAGTTGAGTCAAGGGTAGAAAAAAGCCTGTCTTCAACATAAGCATCTGAATCAGTGGCAGCATTAAGTAACGTAGATTTACCGCTATTGGTATACCCTACTAATGCTATCTTGAATATATTTCTTTCTTCTCTCTTTTTTCTCTGTGTATCTCTCTGTACGCCTATTTGATATATTTTCTTTTCAAGGAAACTGATTCTCTTTCTTATTTTTCTTCTATCTACTTCCAATTTGGTCTCTCCAGGACCCCTGGTTCCAATTCCACCACCCAATCTTGAAAGTTCAATTCCTTTACCAGTCAGTCTTGGAAGAAGATAGTTCAACTGCGCCAGTTCCACCTGCAGCTTGCCTTCCCTGCTGTGTGCTCTCTGCGCAAAAATATCCAGAATCAGCGCAGTTCTATCCAGGACTTTGGTATCAAGTTTTAATCGGAGATTTCTCTGCTGGGAGGGGGTAATTTCATTATCAAAAATAACTAGTTCTATTTCCTTATTATCTACAATATTTTTAATTTCCTCTAATTTTCCGGTACTTATGAAATATTTAGGATTTGGCTTATTTTGTTTATGGCATAATATTTCTTCAACATCAGCACCGGCGCTGCTAGTTAAATTCTTTAATTCTTCTATATTTTCATTTATGGTTTTGAGATGTCGCTGCTTTTTTGTAATATTATTTCTAAAGTCTTCAAAATTAATAAAAACTAAAAGAACTTTTTCTCTTATCATAAATTATATTGTTGCTATTACCACTTTATAATACATTTCTTATTCTGTTTAAAGCTTCCTCCAATCTATTGTCAGCTATAGTCAGTGAAATCCTGATATATCCTTCCCCATATTCTCCAAAAGCGCTGCCCGGAGTTATTACTACATTTGCTCTGTCAAGTATCATTTTGGAAAATGATTCAGAAGTAAATCCTTTAGGAACTTTTGCCCATACATATATAGTAGCATTAGAATTATAATAATCAATTCCAATGTCATCCAGCGCTTTTTTAACCATTTCTCTTCTCTTATTATAAATTTTATTATTATATTCAGTATGTTTCCTATAATTTTCCAGGGCTCCTGCAGCAGCATATTGAATAGCATTAAAAACACCGGAATCCACATTAGTCTTATATTTACCCAGACTTTCAATTATTTCCTCATTACCGACCGCATATCCAATTCTCCATCCTGTCATATTAAATGTCTTTGAGAGTGAATTTATCTCTATTCCTACATTCTTAGCGCCGCCAGCATTTAAGAAACTCATTGGCTTATTATTACCCCGGTAAGTATCTGAATAAGCATTATCATGGCAGATAATTATTTTATTTTTTTCTGCAAAATCTACTATTTTTTCGAAAAAGTTTATATCACATATTGCCGATGTTGGATTGTTGGGATAGTTAATATACAAAATTTTTGCTTTCTTTGCTATCTCCGGATCAATGTCATTTACATTGAATAAGAAATTATTTTTTTCTTCTATGGGTATTGCGTAGGGTATGCCACCTGCAAATATTGTACTGATTTTATATACCAAATAAGAAGGGCTGGTTATTATTGTATAATCACCAGGGTTTATAAAAGTGTATGCTAAGCTTGCTATACCTTCTTTTGAACCTATAAGGGGTATAACTTCCCTATCCGGATTAAGGGTTACATTAAACCTTTCATAATAAAATCTGGATACAGCTTTATTGAAAATCTTTAAACCATAACTTGAAGGATATCTGTGATTTTCAGGATTATTGGCTTCCCTGCAAAGAACTTCGATAATATCATTTGATGTTGGAATATCAGGATCGCCTATACCAAGACTTATTACATCTAATCCTTCTTTTTTTTTCTTATTTATAATTTTATCAATTTCAGCAAATAAATATGGTGGTAACATTTTTAATCTTTCAGACTCCTCAAATTGCATTACTTTCCTCTCTTCATCTAATTGAAAATTATTTTTTATA
>JAUWQC010000282.1 GCA_030611285.1 bacterium
TAAAGCAGATATTATTATAAGGCCCCAGTATAAAGGTCCTCTTCCCTTTAATATGGGAAGAGAAGAAAGATTAAAATTAATTAAGCTAGGGGAAGAAGAAACCAAAAAAATAATACCGTTGCTAAAAAAACTTATAAATTCCTACTGACTTTATAGATTCTCTAATTACATTAAGTAGTGTAAATAAATTACCAAGGTTTTTAAAAATATACGAATTCTTTTTTAATTAAAAATCATAAAAATTTAATATAGATAAGATAATATTTCTTTACCTGTATATGAGTTTAGCAGATGCAAATTATAAAGTACTTATTGTAAAAGGAGTAATACCATATTTATGAAAACTAATAGACTACACTTTAAAAGAATTAACTTCTTAGGGATTATTCCAGGATTCTATATCCTTGCAATAGTAATTATTCTATTGTCTTTTTCAGTAGCAGGAGAGACATCTTCAAAATTCCTTATATTTCACCTGGATGCTGTATCATCACAGTATTTCTTTCAAAATATGAAAGATGGCTCTCTTCCAAACTTGAAAGCTGTTTTTAAGAATGGCCACATAATTCATTATGGCCTTAGCCTCTTTCCCGGAGGGACAGAAATGATTTATCCTCGTTTGAAAAAAGGGTTAGATAGTTCCACTGGAGATTCGGTAGGATGGGGTTATTATGACCGAGATAAAGAACGAGTTATACCGGGATATAAAACCTGGTCTTACATGTTTTCCCATATACCTCGGCGAGCGAGAGACTGTTTTCTTTATGGAATACCTGGACTTGACTTTTTTATGTTTCTTCCTCTCCTTAATGTCCCTGAGCTTTTGGAAACATATGGGGTTATAGAAATCATTTGGTTTACCACTGATGCTCTGGGTCATATGCTGGGCCAGAGATTATACCGAGCCAGTATACGCAGATTTGACCGTTATTTTGGTAATCTTGTGAAAAAATTGAACCTTAATGAAGTTAATCTAATTGTTTATTCCGATCACGGAATGTCTTTTGGTGATTTTACTGTCATTGATCAAGGAAGAGAAATTAAGAGAATAGTAGGGAATAACCTCCGGGCATTTCTTCATCCTAATTTATATTTAAAGAATCCCGATACAAAAGATAAAGTAGCCAGGGATATTGTTCTTGGAAGTGAGATTGATTTTACTTTTTATATGGATGACCTCCATCGGATGATCGGCTATTTCGATCAAGGGAAAGTAATTTTTGAAGAAAAAGAAGGGAAGTTTCGGTATCTATTTGAAGGTAAGGATGCTTTTGGGTATTACAATGCTGGTTATAATGGAGAATGGTTGACTGCTTTAGATTGGCTGGCGCATACTAGAGAGAGCCGATTCCCGGCAGTTCTACTCAATTTATATAATCTCCTTTCCAATGAAAGAGCAGGAGATATAGTGATAGTCATCAATCCCCCTAAAATACCCTATACTTCCATGCACTATATGGCTAATCACGCCGGAATTGCTGATACCGATTTGATGATTCCTATT
>JAUWQC010000129.1 GCA_030611285.1 bacterium
AAAAGCACCAATTTTACTTTGTGCTGCAAGTAAATTAATTTTAGATTGTTTTATTGCTTTTTCAAGCGCCGGGTCAACTTTTCCTTGAGCTTTACGTTCTAAACCCACTACTCTTTCGATTTCCTTCAAACGTATCCAAGCCTGATCAGTAGAAAGAGAGTTCAGGAGAAATGCCCCTGTGATTGTTTCAGTCAACTTCGCCGTTGCCTTGACATTCTCGAAAGCAATACAGGCCATTGCGAAAGCAGGGCTCTTCTGAGCAGCATTAAGCTTCCTGCCCACTTTAGCTATTCTGTTATGTAGATCAGCAATATCAGTACCTCCTGGAAAATACTTCTTGTTAATTGAATCCGCACTATGTTTCACTAAATCAAGTACAAAATTCGCATCTTCTGAAGCGACTCCCGCACTCTGTAGAGATTTTTCAAGAGGGCCAATATAGCTCTGTGAAGCTTCCGGTTGCATACAAAGCTCACGGATAGCTGCTTCGTATGATTCAGTCCGTCTTCCCTCACTGTAAAGCGTCTCAAACATCCCGATAACACCAGTGGGAATTCCATATATTCTTCGTTCACATTGATCATTATTCAAGCTCTCTGGCAGGTATAAGCTAACAGTGTTATTATTTTCATCCTTGATAGTTACAACGACCGTATCTTTACCTATCGTAGTTGAGCTTTGTGCATAGACATTAAAACAGAAACAAACCAATAATGCTAAAATAACAAGAACAAGATTTTTATACTGAAGTTTTAAGTTCATAAAATTAATCCTCCTTTAAGAATAGCTTAAACTATATTTGATTAAACTTTACTATAGATGTCTATCCCCATTTACTCCGATTATTCCATTATTCATCCGAGTTAGAGACAATATTAAAAAAATTTTAACCAATGAAGGGTTGATCCTGATAATCTTTTGTGATACAACTACTCATAGTATAAATTCCATTGTTCGGGAGATAAACTTGTATCCTGAATAAATCTTTTTGGATAATGTTTAGGAAATATAATTCTATCTATATCCTTAATTTCTCTTTTTTGATACTCATATTTATCAGAAAACTCATTATACATCCAATACTGAATAATTAACGGAGTATCTTTTCTACCACTTAATGTAAAAGTAGTATTATTAAGACCATTAAGTATAGCTATCACTGTTACATCAGTTAGCGCAATGTGCTTGTTGCCATTTTTAGTAACTATCTCGCATTTAGAAGATTTAATATTAATATTAAAAATCTCAATTACTTCTCCCTTGTCAAATGATACTTTCATAGAACCATTTGGTGAGGAATATATACTACTGATTTTGCAACTACTTTTCCCGTCTTCCATTTGTGAAATATTCCACCAATGTTTAAACCAAATATTCTTAGCTTTTATTATGCTTCCATCTTTTAAATAAATTGTACCGTAGCTATTATCTTCGGTTGACATGCCATCCGCTTCAAGTAAACTCCCATCAAATGGACAGTAAATATATTCAATTGGGAACCATCGTTTACACTTTTTGCATATTTTAACTTTTTCTTCAATCATCTTTGCAAAACGAGCTCTCTTCTCCTCTATAGTTTTTGTATTGTCTGAAAGTATCTGAATAAATTCTTTCTCTTTCCCTTTTACTAATTCCTTAATTTTTTCGATATCAGCGTTTTTATTTCCCCATAAAGAAAATGGATTTAAAACCTCTTTGCAATACGATTTTGCGGCTATTGCCTCACTTGATTTTGAATCAAAACCTGAGTGTTCAATGGCATAATCTAAGAGTATATCAATTGGATTAACCTCTAATTGTGCAGCCAAAGGCATAAAAACCATAAAAATTACAATTAAAGTACAAAAAAATATTTTTTTAATAAGCATATTATCCTCCTCTTAAAATTTTGAGATTTATACTATTTAGCATTTTATTTCCGTTACCTTTCAATGTACAGAATTCATTATTTACCTTAAAGATTAGTTAATTTCTATATTATTATCTACTTTTTCTAAAAATATGATTCTCTCTGTATTGTCTTCTTAGACAAATCATTCACTATTAATCACCATTGCCCTATTTTCAATAATCTTTAACATTAGATAAATTAAAATTCGCTATACCTTATCAAGGGCGCCCACATACTTCCATTACAATCTAATCTCCAGATTTCTCCAATCATCTTATCATTTTCACTATCATAGTCTTCCCATCCGGCAACAGTTGCTGAATAGTTCCCGGTACCAAAGAGATGGGCAAATTTAGAATATTCCAACTTGAAAACACTGGTTTTACTGGTTACTTTTATGGCAGGAACATCTATGTAAGTTTTACCCTTCTTAAATGTAAGGCCTAACCACTTACCTTTTATCCTATTATAATCATCATTCGAATATATCTTAACCCGTATTTCAAGAGTCTTATATAAGGTCCATACTGCATTATTTAATGGCACTAAATTCTCTCCTGCTATGGCAAGGGTTTCCCTGATTCCATATAAATTACCACATTTTACAATAAAACCGGCATTATAATTTTCAGCAAAAACGGATGACGAAAAGATAATTGTAAAGACCAACAAAAGAATTAAGATATTAATTTTTGTCTTAAAAGTCATAGCTTCTTTCGTCTTTAAAACCTCCTAATTTTTTAAATATTTATTTAGACATACATTACTAAAATCGCTGTAACTACCAATTTAACATGAAAAGCTCTCATTATTTTAGATTGCCTTGTTTATCTATTTTTATTACCCATGCGTCACTTTTTCCAGCACCTTTAGAGGAGGTTATTCCAGCTACAGCATAACGACCATCGGTGGTTTGGATAAGGGACCATGCACTATCATCATCACTCTCCCCGAAGGTCTTATCCCAGATCTTATTTCCTTCATTATCCAGTTTAATGATCCAGAAATCTTTACCACCTGCTCCGTAGGATTCAGTTATCCCGGCAACCGCATAGCCGCCATCTACTGTCTGGATGAGTGCAGTTGCCATATCCCAATCACTCCCGCCAAAAGTTTTATCCCAGACCTTATTGCCCTTATTATTAAGTTTTACAATTAAGAAATCCTCTTTTCCTTCACCGTAAGAAAAAGTTCCTCCGGCAACTGCGTAACCGCCGTCGGTAGTTTGAACGAGTGCAGTTGCCATATCCCAATCACTCCCGCCGAAAGTTTTATCCCATTCCCTGTTTCCCCGGTTGTCCAACTTTATTACCCAGAAACCTGACTTACCTACACTATAGGATTCGGTTCCTCCGGCGACCGCATAGCCGCCATCCGTTGTTTGAATGAGTGACTCTGCATAGTCGTATTTACTCCCGCCAAAAGTTTTATCCCAGATCTTATTGCCATCACTATCCAATCTGATAAACCAAACATCTTTACCGCCTGCACCAAAGGAGAGGGTTTCTCCGGCAACTGCGTAACCGCCGTCGGTAGTTTGGTTGAGGGATTTTATATAATCATCATCACTACCTCCGTAAGTCTTATCCCATTTTTTCTTACCATCACTATCCAACTTTATAATCCAGAAATCAGCACCGCCTGCACCATAAGAGTAGGTTAGTCCGGCAACGGCGTAACCGCCGTCGGTGGTATG
>JAUWQC010000102.1 GCA_030611285.1 bacterium
AATAAATAAAAGTAGAACAGGTAAAATTATTAAAATTAAACTTAAAACTGAGTTAATTGATAGAAAAGTAGAAAGGATAGGATTTAGAAAAACTGAAGAAGAGGCTATTGATATCCAGGATGCAGATATCATAATATCAGGTGGAAGAGGTTTGAGAAAAAAGGAAAACTTTGCTTTAATTCGGCAGCTGGCTAAAAACTTGGGCGGGGTTGTAGGTGCATCCAGAGATGCAGTTGATAGAGGTTGGATATCTTATCCACATCAAGTTGGCTTAAGCGGTAAAACAGTATCTCCAAAATTATATATAGCTATAGGTATTTCAGGTTCAATCCAGCATCTTGCTGGTATAAAAACATCGGATTTTATTATTGCTATTAATAATGATCCTGATGCACAAATTTTTAAAATATCGGATTTCGGAATCATTGGAGACCTATTTGAGATTGTACCTCTATTGAATGAAAGATTGGCAAAGGAGGCCAATTAAGATGAAATATAATATGGTAACAGAGGAAATTTTAAATAAATTAATTGAAATTGTAGGCAGTAAGAATGTTCTAACCGATAAAGAAAAAATAGAAACCTATTCACACGATGAAACACCCAAGGAACAATATGCATGTATGCCAGAAGTTGTAGTAATTCCTAAAACAGCAGAAGAAATAGCAGAGATTGTTAAAATAGCTAATAAAGAACTAATACCAATTACTCCTCGTGGAGCAGGAAGTGGTCTTTCTGGTGGTGCTATACCTGTTTTTGGTGGTATTGTAATTTCTTTAGAAAAAATGAATAAGATTTTAGAGATAGATTATAGTAATATGATGATGGTTTTGGAGCCAGGAGTAATAACTAATGACATAAATGAAGTAATTGCAGAAAAGGGTTTATTCTATGCTGGTTATCCTATGAGTGTGGAAACTTGTTTTATTGGCGGAAATGTTGCTGAAAATTCTGGTGGTGGCAGGGCTGTTAAATATGGAGTCACAAATCGCTATATTATGGGGTTAGAAGTAGTAACTCCGGAAGGTGATATAGTCCAGCTGGGAGGAAAGCTAGTTAAAGATGTTACTGGTTACGACTTAAAGCAACTTATAATAGGCTCGGAAGGGACTTTAGGGATTGTTACTAAAGTAATAATTAAATTGATTCCATTACCTACAGCCAAAGTAGATTTACTTGTGTTATTTAAAGATGTCAAATCTGCCATCAAGATGGTTCCTAAAATTATGACTGAAGAAAAAATTATCCCCACTTCTGTAGAATTTATGGATAAGCTATCTGTACAAGCATCATGCCAATTTTTAAATGAGCACCTACCATACCAGAAGTCTGGTGCAATGTTACTAATAGAGATTGATGGCAATCGTGAAGATTTGGTTAATGATGATTCTGAAACTATTGGTGAACTGTGCCTTGCCAATGGTGCAATAGAAGTTTACGTAGCAGATAACTGCACTACTCAGGAAAGGATTTGGAGTGTACGGCGCAATATTGCTGAAGCTTTTATGGTTGTAAGTCCCCATCAGAGTCTAGAAGATATTGTGGTGCCAATATCAGCTATCCCTGATTTGATGCCAGAGCTTGATAGAATTTCTAAAAAATACAATATTCAAATTCCCTGTTATGGCCATGCTGGTGATGGCAACCTACATGCAACTTTAGTAAAGAATCCTGAAAGTACTATGGAAGAATGGTATGATATAGAAATCAAAGCTTTAAAAGAATTATATCAGGCAACTAAAAAACTTGGTGGCACCCTAAGTGGTGAACATGGTATTGGTTATAAGCGAAAAGATTTTATAGGAATTGTAAGCAGCCCTGTTGAAATAGATTTGATGCGCAGAATTAAAAAAGCTTTTGACCCCAATAATATTATGAACCCTGGTAAGATATTTGATGTAAAATAGGAAAAATCTTTTTAAAAATTTTTTAAAAATAACATAGATATTCAAAAGAAAATGACCCTCTGTCCAGAATATTGGACAAAATGGTTAATATTTTGCAGGATGCCAGAAGAGATTTTGAAAATATACCAATTAATAAAACAAATAAACCCCTAGTTGGCATAGTGAGTGAGATATTTGTCAGAAACCACCCTTATAGCAATAATGAAATTATAAACAAAGTTGAAGCAATGGGAGGAGAAGCAGAAATTCCCCCATTTGGAGAATGGCCGTATCATACCACTGCTACCAGAAAAATAGATATTATAACCAAGCAGACAGACTTGTATTATAAGATTATAAAATCATTTGGCCCGGATAGTGATGGAAGCGGAAATAGTAATGGCTACAGTAAGTTGACTGAACTCACCGGTGATTTTGTAAGTGGAATAAGGTTTTATGTTTTAAATAGAATTCTTAATAAATTACTGGAACATTGCCACCACAAATTGGAAAAGCCGCTAAAAGGTTTCTTAAGGGAAGATAAAGAAGCCGGTATTTATGAGATCTGGGACAATGCCAAACCTTATATAATCAAGTGGTTTGGAGAAGCGGCTCTGAGTATTGGCAAATCAGTAGACTGGATAAGAAACGGTGCCCATGGAATTATAAATGTACTCCCCTTTACCTGCATTCCCGGGAATATTGTTAATGCCATTTCAAAGAGGATTAGAGAAGAGTATAAGATACCCTGGTTATCTTGCCTTTGATGGACTGGAGCAGGAAACCACTGAGGCCCGTCTGGAAGCATTCATGTACCAGACCAGACAATATATGCGGAATAAGAAATAGTTAGTTTTATTTTTCTTTGAATAAAATTTTTATCAAGCATATTTTTTATTTAAATAATTTTGGTATTTTGAGACCAGTAAACCCTCTAATCTAAATAAGTCTTTAGCATCGTAATAGAAGCGAAAAGCATAATTTTTTGTTTTTCCTGTTTAGTAAATTTCATTTTAATCCTTCCTTATTCTATAATTCTATAATAAATTATAAGTAATTTATACACAAGACAATAAAAATTCCTTATAGTTTTAAAATTTCTATTATTAAGATATTATTATTCAAGATGTTTTATCAAAAGATACAGGACTAACCAGTAGGATGAAAAAAGGATTATTAATAACATTTGAAGGGCTTGATGGGTCAGGAAAAACTACCCAGATAGAGCTCTTAAAGAATTATCTTAAAAGTAAGGGTTTTGATGTGGTTACAACTATTGAACCCGGCGGAACTGAGATTGGCGGTAAGATTAGAAATATTCTTCTGGACGAAGAGAATTTTGTAATGTCTCATAAGGCTGAAACCTTTCTCTTTCTAGCCTCCAGAGCAGAACTTGTATCAAAGGTAATAGCTCCAGCTTTAAGGGAAGGAAAGATCGTGATATGCGACAGGTTTTTTGATTCAACTGTGGTGTATCAGGGCATTGCCAGGGGACTGGGGGAGAAAAGGATTTTAGATATGAGCAAGTGGGCTACTGGCGGGATAGTGCCTGATATAACTTTTTTACTGTCGGTTAAAGTCAGCAGAGGCAAAAAAAGAATAGATACTGCGAGTAAAAAAAGAGATAGGATTGAGCTTGAAAAGGATAACTTTAAAAAAAAGATTTACAAAGGTTATCTGGATATCGCCAGGAAAAATAAAGATAGGATTGTAGTTATTGATGGTGAAAAGAATATCGAAAGTATATTTGAAGAAATAAAAAGTAAAGTTTGCGAGTATTTAAAAAATAGAAAATGAAAATACTTCAAAATATTGATTTTTTAACTGAGGATAATGTTAATCAGTCAAATATAAGGCTGCTTTCAAGAACGATAGAAAGTGACAATATTTCACATGCATATATGTTCTATGGAAATAATATGGAGCTTCTAAGCAGGCTTGCGCTGGCGTTTGCTGCTTCTATAAATTGTGTTGATAACGGATGTGGAGATTGCATTATCTGCAGGAATACAAAAAGAGGTGTTTATCCCAATGTTTTAGTTGTGGAACCGGAAGGAAATATATTAAGAATAGAAAAAATTGCAGGATTACAGAAGTTTATAAGCTTGAGCTCTTATAATCCTGGAAAAAAAATATGTATTATTAAAGAGTCCGAGCTTATGAATCAGGAAGCTGCAAACAGGCTGCTGAAGACTCTAGAAGACCCTCCTGATGATGATAGCATATTTATATTACTTACAGAGGATATATCAATAATGCTTCCTACAGTTGTGTCCAGATGCCTGGTTTACAACTGGAATTTTAAATTTAATGAAGATACACAGAGAAAAGCTGATTTTGAAGTAACGGAGAAATACCTGAATGAAGGGATTAAAAACATAATAATGCTGCAGGAGAATCAAACCAGAGCTTCTACTGCCTCTATAGATTTAACTTTAAGACTGGTTGAAATACTTAAAAAAATGGAAGCAGGAGTTAAGACAGATCTGGAGAAGGAATTTAGTGAAATAAGAAAAAGTGATTTTGAAAAAAGTGATGTAAATAAA